>JBJTAQ010000326.1:0-6120 GCA_046090945.1 Pirellula sp. | reverse complement strand
CTTCGCAAAGAAATCGCCTCGATCGTCGACGAGATGGATGAAAAGAGAAAGCAAGCCAAAGCCAACGGGAACTTTGACCGAAGCCGCCAGCAGCAACTTCGCAAACTCTCCCAGCAAGCCAACGAAATCGAATTTCAACTCTCGGCCTTAGATGAAGACGATACGGTTCGAGCGCTAGCTATGGGAGTCGTCGATCGTCCCATCGCTCCACCCAAAACCGACCCCAATCGCGAACGACTCGGACGCTACGTTGGAGGTGTCCGCAAGCCAGCCTTCCCGATCATCGACGATAGCCCATTTTTCGCCCGAGGCGAAGTCGGCTTGCCGGGTGAAAAAGTCAAGCGCAGTGTTCCCGACATTTTCGGAGACGCACGCCAGTTTAGGATCCCAAACAATACAAGTGGACGTTTGCAACTTGCTCGCTGGATCGCCGACGAAAAAAATCCCCTGACCGCACGCGTTGCGGTCAATCGATTCTGGCATTGGATGATGGGCCAGGGCATCGTCGATAGCGTCGATAACTTTGGAACCACCGGTAGCCAACCCTCACACCCCGAATTGCTCGATCATCTGGCATCGGAGTTTATCGCCGAAGGTTGGGACATGAAAAAATTGATTCGCAAGATCGCACTTAGTCGAGCTTATCAACTATCAAGTATCGAGCAAAACCCAGCCGCTTTCACGACTGATCCCGAGAATAAACTTCTCTGGCGAGCCAAGAGCCGGCGGTTGCAGGCCGAGGAGATCCGCGACGCGATGCTGAGCCTGGCCGGTCGCTTGGACACCGCACCCATTCTAGGTACAGCCATGGCCAGAAAGAACCTTGGCAACCGAGTCGATCCGAGCATCAGCAAGAAACGCAGTAAGGGAGAGGTTTTCCCAGAGGACATTTGTCGATCGATTTATCTGCCTATGCCCCGAGGAGCTCTTCCCGAAGTCCTCGAGCTGTTCGACCTACCCGATGCCATGGTGGTGCAGGGTGCACGAGAAACAACCAACGTCCCCTCGCAGTCCCTTTTCTTGCTCAATAATCCTACCGTCGCATCATTCGCTGGCGCGATCGCTAAAAAGGTCACCGAAACGATCCCGGGCCGAGGTGCCGAGAACTTTGAGCAACGTGTCGAACTGCTCTATCAAAGCGTGCTGTGCCGCAAGCCGACCGGCGATGAATTGCAGATCGCCGACTCTCTGTTCAAGAACAGTGATAGCAGCGAGAACGGCTGGATCAGCCTGGCTCGTGGTCTGCTAGCTACCGCCGAATTTCGCTACCTCGATTAACCAAATCACCTTTTATCGCAACCACTTTCAGAGCTTCGTAAAGCCTTCAAGTTAAAGGGATATCAATCATGACTCTTTGCCAAAACCAAGTGCCGTTGCTCAGTCGCAGAAGTGTACTGCAAAATACCGCTTGCGGTTTCGGCTGGTTGGCCCTCTCGGCATTGATGTCCAAACAAAGTCGCGCGAGCAAGACAGGGAAATCGACCGGAGCCCATTTTCCAGCCAAGGCCAAGCGAGTGATCTTCCTGTATATGAAAGGTGGCCCATCCCACGTCGATACCTTCGATTACAAACCTGAACTTGCCAAGGCAGACGGACAAACAGGCCCCCGACCAGGGAGCAAGTGGATGAAATCTCCTTGGAAGTTCGAGCAGCGTGGTCAAAGCGGCCTGTGGATCTCGGAATTGTTCCCAGAACTGAGCAAAACTGCCGATGACATGCTGATCGTCAACTCGATGCAGACCGAAGTTCCAGCGCACGCCCAAGCCACCATCCGCATGCACACCGGGACAGCTCAATTCGTCAGGCCAAGCGTCGGATCCTGGATCCTTTACGGACTCGGGTCCGAAAACGACAGCATCCCCGGGTTCATCAGCATCGGAGCCTCAGGCAGCGCTCAGAACTACGGCAACGCCTTCCTCCCAGCCTACTACAAAGGGATGCGACTGGGCAACGGAAACCGAGATGTCGATGAAACCCAGATCGCCAATTTGGCCCCTCTGGTCGGTAGCGAACGGCAGCGCCGCGAGTTAGATTTCATCCAAGGCATGAACCAGAAGAAACTGCAGAACGATCCAGGGGATGAAGAAATCGAGGGTGTGATCCGCTCCTACGAAATGGCTTACCGTATGCAATCCGAACTCCCCAAGGTGCTGGACATCAAGTCCGAGAGCGAGCAGACCAAGGAACTCTACGGACTGGATCGCAAGGAAACGAAGGGTTTTGGCAGCAAGTGCCTTGTGGCTCGCAGGATGATCGAAGCCGGGGTTCGATTTGTCGAGATTTCGCAGGGATCTTGGGATCATCATGCCAACCTCAACCAAAGCTTAACAAACAACTGCGGCGCGATCGATCGGCCGATGTACGGCCTCATCACCGACCTGAAACAACGCGGGCTTTTGGATGAAACCCTCATCGTATGGGCTGGCGAATTCGGACGAACCCCGTATGCCCAAGGCCGCGATGGCCGAGACCATAACCATAAAGCCTTTAGCCTCTGGATGGCCGGAGGTGGCGTGGCGGCGGGTAAACAGTACGGAAGAAGCGGTGATTTCGGGGCCTAAGCGACCGAGAACCCAGTTCCAATCGTTGATTTCCATGCAACCTTGCTGGCCCTGCTCGGTCTCGATCACGAACAACTAACCTTTCCGTACGCCGGGCGCGATTTTAGACTGACCGAAACTAAGGGACAGGTGATCAAGGGTTTGATTGGATGACCTTGAACCCATCGCATGCCCTAAGTTCAGTTTTCCCGAGGATTTAACCCATTTGTTAAGCCTTGGGGGGAATTCCTGAGATGCATGGGGCATCATTAACCCGATGTTATATGGTTGCTTGTTGAGTCCTGCGGGTGTAGGATTCAGAAAGTATTTGTTAGCGACCATCACAGGAGGCAAGGGCCAGTGAAAAAAATCAAGCGGGAGTTTTCGGCAGGTTTCACTTTGGTCGAACTGTTGGTGGTTATCGCGATTATCGGCGTTTTGATCAGCCTGCTTCTCCCGGCAGTCCAAGCCGCCAGGGAGGCTGCTCGTCGGGCTCAATGCATGAGTCACATCCGCCAACTGTCGCTCGGCTGCTCGAATTTCGAAAGTGCCTACGGCAAGTATCCCTTCTGTCGTAAATATGACATCTGGGATTCATACACTTGGACCGCTCAAATCTTGCCGTACATCGAACAACCAACGATGTTCAACCTGATGTACACGCTCGGTACACAGCCTTATACGACCAGCTACCCTGGGCCGAATTCTCCCATCGGGGACGACCCGAAGCTTCGAGAAGCTCGACACAACCGAGTCAGTATCTTTATTTGCCCGAGCGACGGAAAGCAGCCCGAGAATGAGATGGATACCCGCTCGTATGGTTTTTACCGAGGGAATTATCGAGGTTGTGTAGGGTCTGGAGATATGTATGGAACCGCAACCGACTCCAGCGCTGGGCCATGGGGCTCTGGATTCTTCACAGTGATACCCAATCAAAGCTACGATTCTGCTGCCCGTATCCGAACCATTTACAATCGCGCGAGGGATTGCACCGATGGATTGTCCAACACCATCATGCTCAGCGAAGGCCTCATGGCCAACGTGACTTGGTGGGGTGGAGCGATGGGCGAAATCCACTACGGAAATATGGGTGGTGCTTTATTTTCCGCGACCCTGACTCCTAACTCGACAGCCCCTGACCGTATTCTCGGGCCTTGCCCTCAGGATCAAGGTGACTCGCGGTACAAGGCACCTTGCCTGAGCCTCGGTGGTATCGCTTGGTGGACTCGCTCAGGTCAACTGGCTCATGCAGCAGCTCGGAGCCTTCATGGCTCAGGCGTCGCCGTCGCAATGGCCGACGGTAGCACTCAGTTTGTTACCAATAGCATCGAACTGGCAATATGGCGTGGTCTATCAACGGCCAGCAATAACGAAAAAGTGTTCCTAGAATAACAATCCAGAAGATCAAACTGTGCGAAAACAATCCCTGTCTTCGGCGACTCTGTTCCTGATCGCTCTCAGCCTGGTCGCTACGACGGTCGGTTGCGGCTCTCCGACGGCAAATGTTCAAGGCAAGGTCAGTTACGAGGGATCACCCATTCAAAAAGGAATGGTTACCTTCGCTCCCGCTGACGGCAAAGGTACGGTTGTCGGCTGCAACATCGAGAATGGGCAGTACTCCGCTAAAGGTGTAACTCCCGGCAAGAATATTGTTACGGTAGCTGCAACCAAACAAGTGACCTTTTCGAGAAGCTCCGAAGAGATGAGCAAAATGGCAGCTAGCAACGCCGGCAAAGGCGGAATCGAAGGGCTTATAGATCCGGCCGACATCGTTCCAGCCGATGCAAAGGGAAATGGCGCTGAGCACAACTTTAATACAGGCAGCAACACCCTCGATCTACAACTGACCAAGCCTTAGCAACCTGCTGCCAGCCGAATTCAATCGATTTGGTCCTTTGTCCTTTCTCGAAGAGGTTTCTCATGATCCGTTTCTCAAAACTCGTTAGCCTATTATCATTGATCCTATTGATTGCAGTGGCCATGATCGCATCGAGCACAACTGCCGAATCGAACAATCAAGGAGATAACAAAACGATGCTACGGCACGTCGTGATTTTCAAATTTAAGGATTCGAGCACCCCGGCGGATGTCCAAAAAGTTGTCGATGGCTTTCGCGGATTGAAGGCAAAGATTCCTCAAATCGCATCGTTCGAGTACGGAACAAACAACAGCCCCGAAGGTCGCAATGATGGATTTACCCACTGCTTCTTGGTCACCTTCAAAACCGACAAGGATCGCGATGCCTACCTTCCACATCCAGCCCACAAGGCGTTCGTCGATATTCTTAAACCCCACTTAGAAAAAGCCATGGTCATCGACTATTGGGCCGGCGAGTAAAAAGTTTCCTACGTCGGTTTGACTATCCCAGCGGGTATTGTTTGCAATACTCGTAGACTGCCATCGTTGTAGCCGTGGCGACGTTGTAACTGAAAGGCTGGCCATAAACCGGGATCTCGATCACATCGTCCAATACATCGAGTTCCTCTTGCGAGAGCCCCTCTCGCTCAGCCCCGACAACCAATGCAATTTTGTGTGGGAACGAGTATTCAAAAAGACTTGTCGAGCCTGTCGTCTGCTCTAGGCCCGCCATGCGATAGCCCTCCTGGCGGAGTTGCTTAAGTACCGGGAGCAAGCTTCTGCGCTGAACGACCTCGACGTAGTCGGCCGCGTCCCGAGCAATTTCGCGATCGATCTTGCCCTGACCGCAATGAATCAACTTACGAACACCAGCACAACCACAAAGCCGCACGATGCGGCTCAAATTGACGTTGCTTCGCATCGGTGCCAACGCCAGGATGATGCCTCGGGGGCTTTGCAGTTCGGTTGGCGGCTTGTGGCGGAGGTGCTCGAATCGGTTCATGCCATCAATGCATCGATTCGATCGATTAAGATCTTCAGAAACTCCCGATCGCTCGATGGTCGACCGGGAGCACTAGGGGGAATCGCGTCGGTGTCGATTACACCTCGCATGGCCAAGACCATCGCAGCATTGTGTTTATAAGCTGGCACGGGAGGACGAAAGGTGAACCCGCCTAACATCTGCAAGGCGTCATTGAGTTCGTAGAAGCGAGCGTCACCATTCGACCAATACTGGTCTCGCTTGGCAAAAGCCTCGGGATAAAATGCAGAAAGCCCCAGTAGGTAGTCGCTCCCCCACTGAATCATGTCGATGGCCAAGTCGTTGCCAGTGTAGATGCGGAAATCAGGGCGATCGCGGTCCCGACACGACAATCGCTCCCACTCCATTCCGCGCGATAACGAGGAATGCTTGATACCCTTCAATGAAGGGATCTGCATGAGTTCGCGAAACGTATCCAGCGAATAGATACTACCGAAAGGTGCGAACATTTTACCTAGCTCGAATCCCAAAAAGTGATCCACCTCGGAACCGATCTGAGCATAGGCCTCGACTATTTGTTCAGGCGACCTGGAAATCAATTCCGAACACTGAAACACGATCGGAATTCCACCCAAGGAACGAATCTCTGATACCTGCGAGCGATAGTTACCGATCATGTCCCCGCTGAGGTCTTCAACAAACGCTCCAGCGACAAACGCACGTCCAGCACTTTGCCTGGCC
>JBJTAQ010000325.1:0-2784 GCA_046090945.1 Pirellula sp. | reverse complement strand
CCGTGCTCGCAAGGTGATCACTACCACCCACGGGCTCGGAGGCCCGTGCTACCGAGGAAGGGGGAACACAGCTTTCTTCATCATCGCCACCACCGTAACACGGCCCTCTGAGGCCGTGCTCGCAACGTGATCATTATCACCCACGGGCTCGGAGGCCCGTGCTACGGGGGGAGGGGATAATTCCTCGTAATACACCAGCGAAGCTAACCATCAAACCGCCATCCCAGCTTCATCCAGTCAGGATTCACCCACAGGTAGCAGGATTCGCGAGTTCGACCCGCTTTGAACGGATTTTTACCGATGTATTGCAAACATCGCCATAGGTGTTCTGCGTCTCGGATAATGCGGTCGTAACTCTCTTCTTGCCAGACTGCTCCAGACTGCCCAAGAATCCTGTTGATTCTCTTTGCAGTAAACTCCTTACAGCTTCCAAGCATATACTCCAACGCCAATGATGCAGTCTCCAGCGGCCGGATGATGCAGTGGACATGATTGGCCATGATGACACTTGCACCAAGCTCATAGCGTACGCCATGAAAGTGCTGCAGTGATTCGTGAACGATTTGAGAAATGCATTCGTCCTGTAGGACACAGCTTCCCATTCCTTGATCTAACCAATACTCCATGCGTTCACTTAACAACTTGCTCAACTCTTCCAAGGCCTCCTTACTTTGGGGGGGAGGGTTTCTGGCGAACCAATCAGATCGAAGCTGTGTAAGGTATTCGAGATAGTCACGAGGAATGGAATCGGCAAGTCGAAATGTTACGAAGTACGTGGCTCCATGCTGACGCCAATGGGGGAGGTTTCGTATGTAAACCGTCATGGGTAGGTCGTCGCGAAAACCTTGGAAGCTTGGTGGGGGTTCGAGATTCCAATTGCCATTGTAGTGCACAATCGTATTCCTAATAAAAGGATGCAATTGAATCAAAGGCTTTCCAGCGACGAACGAATATTCGATTGTACCGGCTAACCGCAAAAAATTGCTTTTTTGGTTCGAAAAAGCCCTTCGTCGCCGGACATCACCGTAATACGGCCCTCTGAGGCCGTGCGCGCTAGGTGATCATTATCACTCACGGGCTCAGAGGCCCGTGCTACCGAGGAAGGGGGAACACAGACTTCTTTATCATCGCAGTCACCGTATCACGGCCCTCTGAGGCCGTGCGCGCAAAGTGATCACTACCACCCACGGGCTCGGAGGCCCGTGCTACCGAGGAAGGGGGAACACAGCTTTCTTTATCATCGCCACCACCGTAACACGGCCCTCTGCGAGATCGCGTCGATCCGATTAATGATGTTTGCGAGTGGTTGGGAAACGGGCTAGAAACTGTTGCCAAGCACTACGCTTGGAGAAGAGAGTGCGTCATGGACAAGGCAATCCAGCTAGAAACGGTGGGGCTACTGGAGGGGTCCAAAATTGGACCCGTCAGGGACCGTCAAGAAAGGGTCACTGATTCGCAAGCACCCCTTGAAACAAAAGAGAATAACGTGGTTTTGAAGACATCTCGGGGTATTGAGACGGTTCCTGAGGGAACCTGCGAATGGGCGAAGAGGGACTCGAACCCCCGACATCCACTTTGTAAGAGTGGCGCTCTAACCAACTGAGCTATTCGCCCCTGCGATGTGTACGCTACTCTGTTTGTGTCCGAAGAGTGACGTACCGCTTTAGTTCTGCCTGTTTCGGGACTTGATGCCTCAACTGTGCATTAAATCCCCAACCGCACTAAATCCCGTGCAATCGGATCCGACGATTGCGACGCTCGGCTCGTTGCTTGCTCCGTCGCTTGATCTCACTGGGCTTCTCGTAAAACTCCCGACGTCGCATCTCCTTCTTCAATCCGCTTCGCTCTACCAACTTGCGGAACCGACGTACCGCATCTTGGATTGTCTCCCGATCGCGGACTTGCAACTTAACCATGCATCTCTCTCCAATCAGACCTTTTATTACGCACCTAAGTTCGGGTGCATCTGTGCCTTTTGAAACTAATTTTCGCATTCAACCCACGTAGCTACCATCCAAATCCGTTAGATGACAACTCCCCTGTATCGTCGTTTCAGGGGCCAAAATTCTAGCCCAACCCCAACAATCCGTCTAGGGGAGAATGCGAGCGGAATGAATTAGAGTCGAAGGGATTCGGTTAGACTGAACGCGGGAAACAGTCAAACGGGGAACTTTTGGAAATGGGACGGGTTTGATGGCTTTAAGGAGAGAAAACACCGTGAAAATTCCCTTGGAATTCCAAAAGGTCTTGCCTCTCGCTTGGTTTTACCAGCCCTGACAAGGATTCCAAAGGGCGGTTCAACCCGTTGTTTTTTCAAATTCCCTGCAATCTCCCTAGCGATTTTGCCAAAAATAGGCGATTTTATCCCTGTCCGCTTTCCGGTTTTTTATTCCTTTCCCACCCCCCTACAATAGCCCGATACAACAATTCGTTGCAACGGCTCGTTACCCTCACCACCCCCACGGACGAAACTCCCTTTCCCTTCCTACGAATGGTCCGACTATGAAAAAGATGCTAGCAACTCGAAAGCGATCCTCCGCAGCAGCTCGTCGATCTCGAAAAGGTGGGGTCAAAAGCACGATCCTTACGCTGCTGGCGATCTCCGGACTATCGGCCGGGGGGTACTACTGGGCGATGAACCGCTCAGGGAGCAACCTTGAGAGCTCCTCCGAACCGATGCTTCACTCGGTCTCCGAAGGCCCCTTTGACCACATCGTCCTGGAACAAGGCGAGATCGAATCGAGCAGCAACAACGAAGTCAAATGCGAAGTCAAAGGGCGGGGC
>JBJTAQ010000324.1:0-2045 GCA_046090945.1 Pirellula sp. | reverse complement strand
TTTGTTTCGTGTTTGAGTGTTCTCTCCGGCCGGATCTCGAAAGAATCCTCCCTCGTCTGATTGTCCGTCTGATTGTCCGTCGGAGGCCGATTGCTGTGCGAGTGCTGATTCGAGGTTATCAAGATCCCAATCGCCAGGATCCGCCTTGGTGATCGCTTCGGAATTGACCGAGGAGATCGGTCGCTTGGGGGCCTTAGGAGTCGTACTAGGTTTGGTGTTGGCTGGCCCTTTGAGTGTTTCTGAGGTATCGACCGCACCGGGATTCCAAGCGACCTCGCCGGGTCTGACGACATGGATAGCGTTCTTGCACTTCGGGCACGGTACGGTTCTTCCAACCAATTCAGGTTGACGCACCACCAATTTCGTGGAACATGCTGGACAAATGATGCGAAAGGGATCCACGAAACCAGTATCCTTGGGTCGATAGTAGATCAGTTGTGTAGTCTGCGAGGGGCTTGCGAACGCTAGATCGTTGGCAAGTCATCCTCCGAGCTTATTGTAGATGTTTCGGAATGTCCGAGGCAAAGGCAACTTAGGAAAACCCCCAAATCGATGAAATCTAGTTTGAATTCGGTCGCCAAACCAGTGGATCTCGCGGTCGTCGGGGGAGGACTGGCCGGTTGTGCGATGGCCTGGCAAGCGATTCGCCGAGGGCTAGCCGTGGTGATGATCGACGATGGGAATCGTGCAAGTTCATCACGGGTGGCGGCAGGATTGGTCACGCCAATCACCGGCGGACGCTTGGCGATGACCTGGAGATATACCGAATACTATCGAGCTGCTGAGGATCTCTATCGTTACGTCGAGCGCGAAACGGGTTCAACGTTTTGGACCGTGGCCCCGGCGTTGAGACTTTTCTCAAGCTCCGAGGAAAGGGACTTGTTCGAGAGTCGTTGGGCTGCGTCCTCGCAGATTGGGCTCGATAGCTCGATTCAAACACAGCAATTATCTAGCGATGAGCTAGAGCAGTATGCTGCGCCCTTTGGGGGGTTTCTCATGTCCCCTGCAGCAAGGCTCGATACGGTCGTGTATTTGCAAGCAACGCAGAGGATGCTTGAACAGCAAGGTAGATTCTACTCTTGCGGCTTGGATCTAGATCGGGATTTGATCGTCACCCCCCCCTGCTCTGCGGGCATGCGTTTCGAGTTTCCGACGTTGGGGGTGAGGGCTAGGCAGGTATGTTTAGCCCAAGGTGTAGCGGCTCTTTCGAGTCGCTGGTTTGCCTTGTTACCATTGCATCCGGCACGGGGTGACATCTTGCGGGTTGCGAGCGATCCGCGAGCGATCGATCACATCGTCCATCGCGATGCTTGGATTGTCCCTCTAGGTGATCATCAGCATCTCTTAGGGGCGACTTATTCCAGAGATTGGCAATCATGCGAACTCGACTCCACGTTAGCGATAGCATCGCGAGAGGATCTGCTTGGACGTTGGAAAGCGTTTTTCCAAGAGCCCGTGCCTGGAGTAAAAGTCCTGGAGCACCGTGCAGCGGTTCGGCCTGCGAGCTACGATCGTCACCCCTTGATTGGGACGCATCCTGAATATCCCAACTTGGGATGCTTAAACGGTTTGGGGTCGAAAGGGAGCCTGTTAGCACCTAGACTGGCAGAGGTTCTGCTCGATACTCTTGATCGCTCGACACCGATCGATCCAGCCTTGCGATACGACCGTCGACGCGGCTAGCTTGTTTTATCTTTTTGGTAATCATTCGGATTGAAACACACGACTCTATCAGACCTGAGCCCTCATGGAACTTAGCGGTTGGACCGACACCCACGCTCACTTGGCCGATGCGCATCTTGCAGAGCGATTACCGGAATTGTGTGCCGAAGCGATCTCGTGCGATGTTCGCCGGATACTTTGTGTGGCGGTCGATGCGGATTCGCTGCAGACGATCGATCGTATCTTCGAGGAGTTCCCCAAGATCGATCAACCTAAGCCCTCGATTTGGCGCAGCGTCGGCATCCATCCGAACTATGCGCATCAAGAGAAACCAGGGGATTGGGACCAAATCGTATTGCGTACGGAAGGCCCTGGAGTCTGTG
>JBJTAQ010000323.1:0-1157 GCA_046090945.1 Pirellula sp. | reverse complement strand
ACACCCGCATCGGAGTTCAATATGTACTTCGACCCGGCGGCTGCGAACCGCGTTTTGCGATCCCCGACCACAAAGACACTTTTACCGCTGGAGATCGTGCAACAGGTTCGCTTCGATTTGGATTTGCTCAGCCATCTGCCTTTGAAATACACCCGAGCCGGTGGATTGCTGCACACGATGCTCTCGCATATGTTTCGCTCCTACCGACAGCTTCGCGGATTGGAGACGATCGGACTCAAGGGTGCCATCGGCGTATCGTACCTCTTGGAACCAGAGCTATTTCAGTGCGATCAGCATTCGGTGGTGGTCGAGGAGCAAGGCGTGGTGACACGAGGGGCGATGATTGTCGATCGACGTCCCCACGCATCGGTCTCTCGCGATCTGGAGATTATCTCGGGGGTCGATGCGTCGAGCGTACGCGACTTGGTGATTCGTGCGCTTCGATATGCAGGCCAGTGTTCTGAATAACCTAGGAGGTTTCATGTCCAAAGTATCTCGTCAGGTGCAACTCGCGTTGGTTCAGATGACCACGCCCAAATCGATTCCAGAAAATGTTGACAAGGCGATCGAATTGGTACGCCAGGCTGCGAAAGCCGGCGCGAATATCGTCTGCCTTCAGGAACTCTTCAATGCACCGTATCCCTGTCAGAGCGAGGATCACGACCGATTCGAGTGGGCCGAAACCATCCCCGGTCCAACCAGTCATGCGATGAGCCAAGTCGCCAAGGAATGTTCGGTAGTCGTCACCGGCTCTGTCTTTGAAAGACGTGCCCACGGGCTGTATCACAACACCGCACTGGTCTTTGACACCGATGGGACCCAAGTCGGTTTCTACCGCAAGATGCACATTCCCGATGACCCGCATTACTACGAGAAATTCTATTTTACCCCGGGGGATACAGGCTTTACGGTAGCCAAAACCAAGTATGCAACGATCGGCGTTGGAGTTTGTTGGGATCAATGGTATCCGGAGGCAGCCCGTTTGTTTTCCCTGCGGGGTGCGGAGATTCTCTTGTATCCAACGGCTATCGGCTGGCTGGCCCAAGACAAAGACTCCGTCGGAAAAAGCCAGCACGAAGCATGGGAAACCATGATGCGCTCTCATGCGATTGCAAACGGAGTCTATGTCGCTGCAGCCAACCGAGTCGGCAAGGAAG
>JBJTAQ010000322.1:0-2184 GCA_046090945.1 Pirellula sp. | reverse complement strand
TCGGCGATCGCATTCCGCAGGGTTCGACTCGAACCACTCTGCTGCGACAGAACAGACAATGCTTTGAGCATCGGCACACCGCTGCGTAGGAGCGATGCCATCTGTCCATAAAAGGCCGCCATTTGGACACCGCTGACCCGCCCGGTCTTGCGCACCTGCTTGGTCTTGTCCACTTTGATCGAAATAGGGAACAGCGACTTAGCACCCAGTTGCACAGCGGCATCTCGGGTGCTTGCAGCCGTTACAGTTCCTGTGACGGATTTACCGGCCAAGTCCCTTGCGATGTAGGCGAAATCAGGCATGTTCCACCCCAAGGTATCGTGCATGGCAAATTTCGAATAGCATCAAGGCCTCCTCGTGCGTTTCCAAGAACTTAACCAATGGTATCCCCTTTGGTCGCCCGAAGAACTTCGTCCATGCTGGTGGTTCCCTCGAGAACTTTGCGGAATGCATCCATCCGCAACGTCAGCATCCCATGCTTAAGCGCTAACTGCTTGATCTCAAAACTGCTGGCCCGGTCGTGCGCTAGCTGACGTATTTCCTCGTTGGTGATCAGCAATTCATAAATACCGAATCGACCTGCATATCCAAGCCCCCGGCAAGCTCGACAGCCTTCGGGCAGATACAGTGGTTTGCCATCGATCTGCTCCCAAGGGAAATCTTTGGGGAGTTCGTCTTTCTTGGGATGGTATGGCTTCTTGCACTGTGGGCACAATCGCCGAACGAGTCGCTGTGCCATAATGCCTTCTACAGTGCTGGCTACCAAGAAAGGCTCGATACCCATGTCGATGATACGTGTGAAGGAGCCTGCCGCATCATTCGTGTGAAGTGTGCTAAAAACGGTGTGGCCAGTCAGCGATGCTTGGATTGCATTTTCAGCCGTCTCAGCATCCCGAATTTCACCAACGAGTACGATGTCCGGGTCATGACGCAGGATACTCCGCAACGAAGCCGCGAACGTCAAACCAATCTTCGGATGGACTTGGATCTGATTGATCCCATCCAATTGATACTCGACCGGATCCTCGGTCGTTATAATCTTGTTTTCAGGCGAGCGTATCTCGAGCAGCGAACTATAAAGGGTAGTCGTTTTACCCGAGCCCGTCGGGCCCGTAACCAAAATAATTCCGTGAGGAATACGAATCAGTTCGCTGAAAAGACGGTACGTTTCTTCGCCCATCCCTAAACTGCGAAGGTCGAATTTCATCGCTCCTTTATCGAGGATCCGCATGACGAGACTCTCGCCGTGGATCATCGGTATGACCGAAACGCGAATATCAATCTCACGACCATGAACCCTGAGCTTGATCCGTCCGTCTTGTGGCAATCGCTTCTCGGCGATGTTCAGCTTGGCCATAATCTTTAAGCGAGAGATAATGGCCGCTTGGAACAGATTGATCTCAGGTGGCACCGGTTGCGTTTGCAGGATACCGTCGATGCGGTACCGAACGACGATCCCTCCGGCTTGGGATTCTATGTGAACGTCACTGGCTCGAGCATCGACGGCTTCGACCAAGATTTCATTCACCAGTCGGACCACAGAGGCTTCCTGCGCTTGTTCGCTCAGTTCGCTTCCGTCGGCTTCGAACTTCTCAAGCAGTTCGATATCGTCGTCTTCATCGCTGCGTGCAGCCAAGAGTCCTTCGACGGTTTCGCTACCGACCCCCAAGTGCTTCTTAACCAGCTTGGCGATCTCAATCTTTTCCGCGACCAACGGGACCACTCCGCAATTCAACGCAGCAGCAGCCTCGTCTAACGGATAGAGATCCAGCGGATTGCTGGTTGCTACGTAGACCCTGCGCCCCTCCTTCTTGACGGGAAAAATCGCATGGCGATAGATCAGCTTCTGAGGGAAGCTTTGCAACAGCGACAGATCGACGTTCGCTTCGCGAAGATCGATGTAATCGATCCCGAGTTCTTCGGCGATTGCTTTGAGTGCAACCTCCTCCTTGACGAATCCCTTTTGAACGACACTTTCGATGATCCCGCCACCGTTCATCGACGCGCGAGATTCCTCCATTTGAGCTTGATTGACCAGCCCACGTCGTACCAGTATGTCACCCGCTTCGAGTATCATCTTCAAGCCTGCTTTGCGTTAGCGATTGCCTCGGTTGCCACGGTTTCCACCCCCGGTGTTGCCACCACCAAAGCCGCCGCGGTTTCCGCCGAATCCACCCGCGCCAC
>JBJTAQ010000321.1:0-4347 GCA_046090945.1 Pirellula sp. | reverse complement strand
CCCCCAAAAGCGAGTCGGGAATGCTCAGGAGATGTGGGGGATCATGCTCGGACAGTTCAAATGGGTCTACGCCTTCTTTAGCCTCATCGGTGGGGTAGTCGCCGATCGAGTCTCGCGACGCTGGACGATCTGTGCAAGCCTGTTCGCTTGGTCAGCAATCACTTGGTGGACCGGCCAAGTCCGCTCGTACGACGAGTTGCTTTGGGCTCGATCGCTCATGGGGGTGAGCGAAGCGTTCTACATCCCGGCGGCCTTGGCACTGATCGCCGATAGCCATCCTGTCGCAACTCGCTCCAAAGCGGTCGGGTTGCATCAGATGGCGATCTATATGGGTGTGATCATCGGAGGTTTCGGTGGGTATGCGGCAACCTATTTCGGTTGGCGGTGGGCTTTTGCCACCTGCGGAATCATCGGAATGCTCTACGCCATTCCCTTGGCGTTGACGCTCAGGGACCCGGTCGATTTCAAATCCTCGATCTCCGAAAGCCTTCACTCGGATCGAGAGGGTGCTCCGGGGCTAAATTTGATCGCCTTGCTCAGGAACCCCTCGTTTCTATTGCTCGTGGCCTACTTCACCCTGCCGGCCATGGCCGGTTGGGTCGTTCGCGATTGGATGCCGGCGATCTTGAAGGAGCGATTTGGGTTAGGCCAAGGCGCCTCGGGGGTTACCGCTACGATTTACTGGCAATTTGCGGCGATTCTCGGGGCAGCCATCGGAGGGACATTGGCCGATCGTTGGATGCGAACGACAGACCGAGGACGGATCTACGTCAGCGCGCTGGGGATGGCGATGATCGTGCCAGCGATCTTCGGGGTTGGAAATGCATCGAGCGTTGCGATGGCCGCCGGGTTCCTGATCCTCTTCGGATTGGGCTGGGGATTCTTCGATTGCAACAATATGCCAATCCTATCGCAGATCGTCGGGGTCCATCATCGCGCGACCGGTTACGGGATCATGAACTTTGTGAGCATCAGTTTTGGTGGCCTAGCCGATTGGGGCTTCGGACGCCTGCAGGATGCCAAGGTCCCTTTGAATGTCAGTTTCGGAGTCTTTGCCTTGCTCGCGATTATCTCGATCGGCCTGGTACTGAGCATCCGCGTTAATTCTCAAAATAGAATAATTCGCTAAAACCTATAACACATTCGGACTCAGAAGATGGAATTCAATCGTTTGCATGGATTGGTTGCAGCCGTTCACACACCGATGCACGCCGACGGATCGGTGAACCTCGACGCGATTGAGCGACAAGCAGCATTCATGCAGGAGCAAGGGGTCGAGTGGGTGTTTGTCGGGGGCAGCACTGGCGAGAGCCATTCGCTGAAACTCGATGAACGCCTCGCATTGGCCGAGCGATGGAGCCAAGTTCGGCGAGGCACCAAGCTGGGGATGGTCGTGCATGTCGGGTGCAATAGCATCGGCGACGCAAGCTCACTTGCGTCCCAAGCCCAAAAGCTAGGTGCCGATGCGGTCTCGGCATTATCGCCTAGCTACTTCAAACCCCGTTCGCTCGAGTTGCTCATCGACTGCTGTCGCGAGATTGCCCAAGCCGCCCCTGGCTTGCCGTTTTACTTTTATGACATTCCCGTTTTAACCGGGGTCCAATTTTCGATGCCTGCGTTTTTGGAGAACGCCTCGAAGTCGATTCCGAATTTGGTGGGGCTCAAGTTCACGAATTCGGATTTGGCCAGCTACCTTCGATGCCTAGAACTCGACGATCGGCGCTGGGATCTGCCCTGGGGGATCGATGAACACCTGCTGGGCGCGTTGGCAACCGGTGCACGCGGCGCTGTGGGTAGCAGCTACAACTTTGCAGCACCGATCTACAACAAGCTGATCACGGCCTTTGAGGCTGGGGATTTTCCCCAAGCCCGTCGCGAGCAACTTCGAAGCGTTCGATTGATTGAGCTTTTGGCCAGTTACGGTTACATGGGAGCGGCCAAGGCGACGATGGAGTACCTGGGAGTCCCAGTCGGACCTGCCCGATTGCCCAACGCATCGCTCGACGCACAGACCAAGAGCAGACTCTACGAGCAACTAGGCCCACTGTTGGGTTAGCCGTGCACGTAGCCCCGGGGTTGGAGCTGCTCGATGCGGCCCTTGCTCCGAGACCATAGCCCCGTGCGACTGACAAACGTTCCTACAACAGTCAATGGAACGCCATCGATCTGCGATGGCAACTCGCTGATCCGCTCGCTATCAACGGCCATGAGCAATTCAAAGTCCTCGCCATCGCCAATCGCGTGTTCAAGGGGTGTATGTCCGCTGGATTTGGACATCGCCACGGCTGCCTCAGAGATTGGGATCTTTTCAAGATCGACCTCGGCCCCGCATCGGCTTGCCACGGTCACATTCAAAAGATCGATCCCGAGTCCATCGCTGATGTCCGTAGCGGCTCGGACTATCCCCAAAGGAACCAAAGCGCTCGCGAGCTTGAGCCGTGGCTCAAAATCCAAATGCTTTCCAAGCAAACTTCCTCCTAGGCTTCCGCTGACAACGATCTTATCGCCGGGCTTTGCGCCACTTCGAAGCCAGCTTGCGTCACGTTGCGATGTTCCAACGGCGGTCAAGTGAACCACCTAGGGCCCATCCCATACGTTGGTGTCCCCGCCACCCATGGCGACTCCATAACGTTGGCATGCATCGCAGACACCTTCGTAGATTTCTGATCCGAGGATATCGGCCTTGTTCCGCGGCAGGCACAGGGAAAGAAAGACGGCCACGGGCCTCGCAGCCATGCTGGCCAAGTCGCTGAGGTTCACCCCAACGAGCTTGCGTCCCACGGCCTGAGGGCCGCACTGATCGAGGATGAAATGTGTCCCCTCGCAAAGCGAATCGGTCGTCACTACCCAATCAGAACCATCGGACTCGATCAGCGCACAATCATCGCCGATTCCAAGCTTGATCTTGGGCAATCGCATCGCTCGCTGCTTGGCCCAAGCAATAAAACCGTGTTCCATGGACTCTTACACCCCGGCAGCTTGCGACTCGGCAAAGCGTTCTGCCAGTTGCCGACAAGTCCCCGCGATTCCTGCGGGGTCGATACCGATCTCGGCAAACAGCTCACTGCGGTCCCCATGCTCGATGAATCGATCGGGAATCCCTAAGATCCTGAGGATGCGAGTGTCCCAACCGTTCTGACAAGCAGCCTCGAGGATTGCCGAACCAAATCCGCCGGCTAAGGCACCTTCCTCGACGGTCACCACAAACCGGGACTCTTCGAAGACCCTGGAAAGCATTTCGATGTCCAGAGGACGAATGAACCTTGCATTGATGACCGAAACATCCAACCCTTCGGTGCTGAGCATATCGGCTGCCGAGAGGGCTTGCTGAAGCATTGCACCGATGGCGATGATTGTGCCATCGCGACCTTTGCGCACCGTTTCGGACTTGCCCAACTCGATCGGTTGCTTGGGCCTGTCAAACGCCAAGGCACTTGTCTTTGGATATCGGATCGAGGTAGGGCCAGGCTGCTTGAGGGCAAATTCGAGCATCGGCTCGACTTCAGTTGAATCCCCGGGTGCCATCATCACGATGTTTGGGAAGACACGGGTGTATCCGATATCGAATAGACCGTGGTGCGTCGGACCATCGGGGCCTGTTAAACCGGCTCGATCCATCATCAAAACCACCGGCAGATTCTGCAGCGCGACTTCTTGGAAAATCTGATCGTAGGACCTTTGCATGAAGGTGCTGTAGATGGCAACAATCGGGCGCAACCCAACCTTGGCCTGCCCAGCGGCAAAAGCCACCGCGTGGGATTCGCAGATGCCTACATCAAAGAATCGATCGGGAAATTCGTCTCGCACAGGCTCGAGTTTGTTCCCTTGGCACATGGCTGCCGTCATCACGGTAACTTTGTCATTGCTACGCATTTGACTTGCGATTGCATCGCGGGCATAGTTGGTGAATGCTGGTTTTTCGCCGATGGTAAGTACGCGAGGCGAACCGTCTTCGTCCTCGAAGGCCGGAGGTGTGTGGAAGTAGACCGGGTCGTCTTCGGCAGGTTTGTACCCCCTGCCCTTTTCGGTTACCACGTGCAATAGGGTAGGACCATGCTGATCCTTGACCATCTCGAGGTACTTGCGCAAAAGACGAATGTCGTGTCCATCGATAGGACCGATGTACTTGAATCCAAACTCTTCAAAGAGCATGCCACCGACCATCCCGGCCTTGACTCCCTCTTTGACTTGGGCCAAAAGTTTCTCGGTGGGATCCCCAAGCACCGGAACTTTGTTGAGGATCTTGGTGACCTCCTGCTTGAGCCCTGTGTAGAACGGGTTGGTGCGAAGTCGATCGAGATAGTTTGCTAGAGCTCCAACTCGAGGACAGATCGACATCTTGTTGTC
>JBJTAQ010000320.1:0-3978 GCA_046090945.1 Pirellula sp. | reverse complement strand
CGGCGCAAGCCGTCCGGTGCTATCGACTCACCGTAAGATCGACTTCGGCCTGAGCCCATTGCGACGTGTCGCCGATGGCTTCTACCAGTCGTTTGAGTTTGGTGTTGGCGGTTGGTTCGGTGTTAGACTCCCGTGTCGGAGCACTGCCCCACATGAACCTTGGGCCACCTTTGGTGGTCAGTTCCAGCTTCCAACGCGATTTGCCCGCATTGGCATTCGGGTAAACATACACGCTCGAAAGCTTGGATAGCCCTTGGGCTCGCAACGGTCCCAGAAATCGACACAGCAGGATCGCTTCGGTGATCTGAGGGTCTGCCAGGACCATACCTACACGCGGGTAGTCCGAGGCTCGAATGTTCTGCGCGTAGATTAGCATGTAGTTCGGGATATCGTCCTGGGAGAAGTCTTTGGTCGGTAGCAGCACTCCGTCGCCGTCGACTGGCAGAAAACTTTCTTGCTCGATTCCTCCGGATCCGCCGTTGGGATCTGCTTCGCAGTGGACCATCGCCACCGGTTGCCTGAACTCCGCGTTGATCATGATTTGCCCGCCCGCCATGCGATGCACGCGATGCGTTTTCTTGACCCAAGGGTGGCTGTCGAACGCCTTGGCGATCACAGCGGCGGTCTGATCGTCCAGGAGGCTCATACGTCCGAGTCCGCTCTGTTCGAAGACCTCGGAAACCACATCGCTTTTAAGCCAGGTAGGCTTGTCGCTGATGTGGATATTCTCTTGCTTGAGAGCGTAATAGGTCGTATCGAGGGCTTTGGCTCCATAGAACCGCCAACCCAAATAGCCAGCCAGCAGCAGTGCCATCGGGCCTACCATGCTCAGGATCGCTGCCTTGGGGATGGCTTTGAGAAACATTGGCTCCAGGTTTGAATCATGGGGGAATTGCTGAGATACACGTTGGGAAACTATCAAGTTTCCCGTATCGTGACTACACCAATCGGTGTTGATTTACGCAAGCTAGGAAGATTACACTGCCGGAGTGTGGTTCACGGAATCCTTGTCTGGGAAACAGATCAGGATCACGCAAAAGGGGCTATATCGAAGGGAGTCGTGCGATGGCTGGCATTGCGATTGATGAGTTGGCTCTACAAGTCGACGGAGAATTAATGGGAATCGCTCCGACCGATGAGGCCTTGGTTCTGACCGGAGCCGTTCCTTTATCCCAAGCTTGTCCGGGTTGCATCACCTTGGTGGATGACGTCAAGCACGCAGAGAAATTGGCGAGAACCCAAGCCTCCGCGGTGGTCACACCCAAGCTCCTTCCTGGAATTACCATCCCCCAAATCGTCGTTGCCAACCCTCACGAAGCCTTCGCGGCGATTTGCAGTCGATTCAAACCGGCGGTGGTATTCGATCGGCCTCACGGCGCGCATCCGACATCGATTGTCCATTCGAGTGCAAAAATCGATCGGGAAACATTTATCGACGCCGGAGTCTCTATCGATGCAGATTGCAGCGTCGGGGCGGGATGTCACCTGCACCGTGGGGTCACGTTGATGCCCGGTTGCAAACTCGGACGCGACTGCCAGCTTTTTCCTGGCGTTGTACTCTACCCTGGCACTATCTTGGGCGATCGCGTGATCCTGCATGCCAATACGGTCATCGGTGCTCATGGCTTCGGGTACAAATTCGTTGATGGAAAGCATCAGCCGTCTCCGCAACTAGGATGGGTGGAGATCGAGGACGATGTCGAGGTCGGTGCAAATACGACCATCGATCGCGGAACCTATGGCGTCACTCGTATTGGTACCGGTACGAAAATCGACAACTTGGTCCAAATCGCTCACAACTGCATCATCGGTAAACATAACTTGATCTGCTCCCAAGTAGGCATCGCTGGAAGTTCCAGCACCGGGGACTATGTGGTGCTGGCTGGTCAAGTTGGACTCAAGGACCATATCCACATCGGCGATCGGGCTCAGATCGCTGCCCAATCGGGTGTGGCGGCTGATGTCGAGCCTGATCGAGTGCTACTTGGAAGCCCGGCGGCACCGATTTACGAGCAAGCCCAAGTGTATGCGGCGATGAGTAAATTGCCAGAGATGCGAAAAACGGTCCGACGGCTCGAGCATCTATTGGCAAAACCTGACAAGTCTCGAGAGTAGAGAACCGCTCATTCAACGCTTAGGTTTCCTCAACCTCCATCGAGAAAAGCTAGTGCCAGGCATCTTTGCGCTCTTTTGCAGGCGAATCGATGAATTAGAATATCGGCCGTCGATCTCCGATCGATCCTAATGAAATCTTTATTGTTTACGCGGATACGTTGAGGTTCACAAATTGAGTCCTGCGGTTGGTCAAACGGCGACAAAAGCCGGGCTCGCGTTCATCTTGGTCACGGTCTTGATGGATGTCCTATCGCTTGGGTTGGTCATCCCGATCACGGCCAAACTGATTAAGGAACTTGCAGGGAACGATTCTGCCAGCGCTGCGAATTATGTCGGATGGTTCGGAACCGTTTGGGCCCTGATGCAGTTCTTCTCGTCTCCGTTGATGGGAGCGCTTTCGGATCGTTTTGGTCGCAGGCCCATTCTGCTCCTCTCGGCATTTGGTCTCGGGATCGACTATATCATTCTGGCCCTAGCGCCCAACCTGACTTGGTTGTTCATCGGTCGGATCCTCACAGGGATTACCGCAGCGAGCTTTTCAACCGCTAGCGCCTACATCGCCGACGTGACCCCGCCTGAGAAACGCTCGGCTGCGTACGGAATCTACGGCGCGACCTTCGGGTTGGGATTCATCCTCGGACCCGCGTTAGGTGGTTACCTCGGCGATATCAGTCTTCGTTTGCCTTTTTGGGTTTCGGCCGCTCTGACACTCGCCAACGCTTGCTATGGCTATTTCGTACTCCCTGAATCGCTTCCAAAAGAAATCCGAAAACCCTTCCTTTGGTCGCGAGCCAACCCAGTCGGATCCTTGAAATTGCTTCGATCTGTACCCGGACTCTTGCCGATGGCCATCAGTCTATTCACATACTATTTGGCGCATTCGGTGTTCAGTAGCGTTTTTGTTCTTTACACCGACACGCGATTCGATTGGAAACCAGGACAGGTAGGCCAAGCTCTGGCGCTGGTGGGGATCCTGAATTTTATCGTCCAAGGTGGTTTGATCCGACCGTTGATGGGAATACTCGGCGAGCGAAACATGGTGTTCATCGGCCTGATCGGCGGTATCTTGGGTTTCACGGCCTACGGAGTGGTCAAGGACGACAAGATGTTTATGGCATCTACGGTCATCTTCTGCACGATGGGTTTCTTTAGCGCAGCAATTCAGGGATTGATGTCCAAGCGTATCGATCCATCAGCCCAAGGCCAGTTATCCGGCGCCAACAGTTCGCTCAACGGGATCGCTGGCATGATCGGTCCATTTCTTTTTACGCGTGTGTTTCGCGAGACCATCGATCCAGCCGGATCGGTCTATTTGCCAGGTGCTCCGTTCTTTCTCGCAGCCATAGTACTCGGTATCGGACTCTTTTCCGCTTTCATCTCCCTCCCAAAACAAAGCAACCAGACGCAGCAGTCATGACAACCCATTCGCCTTTGCATAGGAACCGACCAAGCCGCAGGGGATTTCTTCAGGCAGGCCTGGGACTTGCCACAAGTTGTTCGCTTGCCAATCGCAATTGGGGTTTTGCGCAGCAGGCTCTCTCCTCCCCTGCCCCCTTCCCTGCCTCTTCCGATGAATCAATTCGCTTTTTTGCAATCGGCGACACGCATTACTTCGCCAACGAAAAATCGACTACAGAGTTGATGGAAAACTCCGTGGTCAATTGCCATGGTCTAATCGATACACTGAACCGACTACCCGATACGCAAATACCCGACGAAGCTGGTGGAGGCACGGTCGGTCCAATACAAGGCGTTATCCACGCAGGGGACATCATCGATACCGGCGACAAACGGGGTAAAACCCAGGAGTCGATGCAGAGGCGTGAGTGGGATGGATACACCTCCGATTTTGGGCTGACAGGA
>JBJTAQ010000319.1:0-17834 GCA_046090945.1 Pirellula sp. | reverse complement strand
GACGAAACTTTGAATTTGAGACAGGCGGGCCGACTCGATCAGTTTATTTTTGCGTTGGGATTCGAATCGGAAGTAGGTTGCAAGGAGAGACGTTAGCAATAGGAAGACAGCTGTCGCAGCCAGTGAGGTCACCAGGGCATGGTGTTTGCCAACCCAGCGTCGGAATCGATCGCGTAGGTGAGTGTTTTTAGCTCGAATCGGTTGACCTTCAAGGAATCTTTTTAGATCCTCTCGAAGTTGTGCTGCGGAAGCATAGCGGTGGCTCGGGAGTAGTGCGGTGGCTTTCTGGGTGATTGTGATAAGATCTTTCGGGATGTAAGGATCGATCTGTTCGAGCCTGGGAGCATCGTCGTCTTTGATTCTCCTGAGCAAGTTCACCGGTGTGTCTTTTGGGTATTTTGGGATACGGGCAAGGAGTTCAAAGAGGGTGATACCCAGGCCGTAGATATCGGATTTCTCGGTGGCATGGCTGACGAGCGCTTCGGGACTCATGTAAGGTAGAGTGCCTAATCCGCTGCCTGTGGAGTCGTGGCTGTCGTGGTTTAGATCTTTGGCCAGACCAAAGTCACCGAGCCAGATTTTGTTTTGCAAATCCACGAGTAGATTGGAGGGTTTGATATCGCGATGGAGGATACGGTGTTGGTGGGCGGTTTCGAGGGCATCGGCAGCATCGTGCACCCACTGTGCGATTTGATGCCAGTGGGCCTTGGGCGATTGAGTTGAGTCCGAGTTCTTCTCGGGTGGGTTTTGACGCCACTGGGAGACGATTACGTCGACCGTTTTACCCTCGATGAATTGCATGGAGTAGAACGAGTAACCTTGGTCGCTCCCGTGTTGGATGATAGGGATGATGTTGGGATGGATTAGTCTGGAGCAGAGTTTTGCTTCTTGGAGAAAGCGTGAATGTTTTTTGGATTGGGTCGGTAGGTTATCGGAGGGATTGGAGATGAGGACTTTCAGCGCGACGGTGCGATCGAGTCCGATTTGTTTGGCTTGGTAGACGATACCCATTCCGCCTCGCCCTATTTCGCGGATGATTTCGTAGTGGCCGAGGATGGAACCTGGTTTGAGGTTCCCATAGTGGGTGTTGGTGGGGTTGGTTGAGGTGTTGAGGTGTAGGGAGGCGACCAAGGGCAAGAACTCGGCAAGTTGCTTGGCGTACTTGGGGTATTTCGATTGATAGAGTTCGAGGGTTGGATTCCGATTCTCATGAAGATCACTTAGAAACTCATCGATGATTCGGTCCAAAGGATCGCTAGAGTCGTTGGATTCATCGAGCATTAGATTTTCCTTGACTGTTTAAGAAACTAGTTTTTGCATTTCTTATTGGAGTTTAAGCCCACTAGTTCATTTTCATGCGATTAATGCATGGAGGGCAAGTTTCCTGTGCGTTTTTCAATTCAATAGGAGAATAGGAATCATGGCGAAACGAGGAAGAACTCCCAGAAGTCAGTCGATGACTCATGTTAGCCAATCGTCGATCGCGTGCAATCCGGATTTGCTTCTGAAGGCAACTCTGGACAGTGGACTCGATGCGACGACTACGGGTAGGCATTTAATCTGCCATCGGCAAGGTATGGAAAAGGAAGCCTGGATTAAGAAGCTAGTAAGTATCCGAGGGGGCGCTGATATCAGCGAAGGCTTTCCTGAAGAGCGACCCGAAAGGAGCGACGATCCGAAAGGCTTATAGGATCCCAGAGGATCTGCATCAACGATTTCGTTGGGGATCCTAGTTTACCTCCCCGGGTGGGGGGCAGCGTTCCAAGCGGTTCGGAATGAAAATCCCGAAAATTTTCTTTCTTGTTGGCTGCTTATTGTGTCTAATCGCTAAACGGTGAACCAACTGAGACACAAATTGTCTTGATTTGGAAATAAAAACCGATTTCTTTTTCACTTGCAAATCGAATCAGTCAACCGCCTCCGCTCACTCTCGACTCCAAATGCCCACAAACTCTCTGGACTTAACCGGTACCTTTCGACGTGCTGTCGAAGGTGATAACTACGCGACCCTGGAGTTGCTTGAACACTTCCGCTTGGAACTCTCTAAAGATCTGGAAAGCGAAATCAGTGCAAAGCTAAAAACTCGGTTTAGCGTTGCTGATGTTCTTCAAGAACTTTGCTTACAACTCTTAGCTCGAAGGAATACTCGCTCGACGCCTAAATCTGGGAGTCCAACCCGATCCGCCCCCGAATCCTCGAATGGAGCTTACCGCTGGATTCGCAGAATAACCATCCGACGTATCATCGACCTATATCGCAAGCACATGGGTGCCAAGATGCGAGATACCCGACGGGAGCTTTCTCTGCGCCGCTGGGACCAAAGCGGATCGCAAGCACCAAGATCGATCGAGAGTCCTTGCGCATTCGTACTTGAACCACCTTCGGAGAGACTCAGGGATTACGAAACACGCTGTGTGATCCAAAATGCCATCTATCGACTCAACCCGATTTATCGAGATGTGATCTTGCTGAAGTTCCATCATGGACTAAATACGGCAGAGATTGCACAGCAACTGCAGATCAGCAAGGGGACCGTTGCTAAGCGATTCCGTCGAGGACTGGAAAAACTCAAAGAGTCCCCAGACATCGGAAATCTAATCTAAAATAATCCACTAGCGATTCAGCAGGAACGCAGTGGCTAGCGAGGTGGGCTGTCGACGAAGAATTTCGGTTCGCTTGTAGGATTCCGGGAAACAGGGATAATACCTGATCTAGCCGATCGGTTCTCTTTCTCACTTGGCACACAATGGAACCTATTAACTCCGCAACTGAGCAAGCCGAACTTTGTGCCACCTTTCTCAAGGCATTAGGCGATCCAGTACGACTCCAGATTGTCAGAGCCCTTCAGCGTTGTCCCTTGACGGTTTCAGACTTGGTTGAATTGCTGAACATCGAAATGCCGAATGTTTCCCATCATCTAAGAGTGCTTTTTCACGCCCAATTGGTTGTCATGGAGAAGGAAGGCAAGTTCAGCTACTACCGATTGAACCCAACTTTTGCTACTGGGCGCTCCGTTGTGAAGTCTCTGGATTTTGGATGCTGCCAAATCAAACTCTGAAACGAGGAGTCCTGTATACAGGTAGAAGTAATGTCGCAAACTCCAGAAAACGACCCTAGTCCTACTGTTGCAGGACTCGCAACGATGGATGTATCCAAAGCCCAAACCAGCGGCAATTCGACTCAAAGGAAATCGCGGAATTGGAATTTGCTTTTTGCGCTCGGAGGCTTGGCTTTCATCTGCTTGGTTTTGATCGCGATTTACTCTCCCCTCATCCTGCGACTCCAACCGGATGCCATGCTAAAGACCGACGAAAAACGACTCAAACTTCTCGCTTTGGCGATCGAGAATTACGAGTCGACATACAAGCGGTTCCCATTTCCTGCAGCCACTAATGCGCAAGGTGAAAAGGTTTGGTCTTGGCGCGTCGCATTGCTGCCCTACCTTTACACCGACGCTGATCGCAATCTTCATCGAGAGATCGATTTCCAGGATATGCATCCCTGGAATGATCCCAGGAACACGGCTCTCCAAAAAGCTGCCCCAGCGATTTTTCAATCATCGCGATTTCGACATCCTTCGGGGTCAACGCTCTCGAACGTCTTTTGGATCGTCGCTCCCAAACGCGAGGGGGTGATTCCCTTGTTCGTAGACGGCTACCAAGAGAGGTTCAGAGATATCACGGACGGGCCAGCGGACACCATTATAGCAATCATGCTCGCCAAACACTCAAGCGAGTGGGCCAACCCCGCCAGTCTAAGCGTCGACGAAGCCTATGCATACATACAAAAAGAAGATCAAAAGGTCTTATGTCTCTATGGAGATGGAAGAGTGGGCCGTCTACCCGTAGATGTCGATCGTAAAACGTTCGATGCATTGGTCACCCCAAACGGTGGAGAGATGGTTCGTGCACCGAATTGATCAACATCGACTGCTGGCTATTTTTGGATACAGGTTCGTGATGTTTAGGCCATGGTCATTCCAGGTTCAATCGCAATGCGGCAGTGGTGGTTTACTGCAGGTACGGTTCGATGGCTCAAACGGAAAAGCCGGACGGTCGAGCCGCTTTTCGGATTGGCTATTTCTATTCACTTGGATGGTTGTCTGGATGGGCGTTTCTGGATCATCTACTCAGATGCATGCCGGTGACGGAGACAATTCCGCAAACTCGGATCAAAAAACGACCCAAACGCTTGAACAGCTCAAAGCCCTTGGTCGGAGCCGATCAAGGTTTTTGACTTTGGACACAAGAGGTCAAGATTCACAGGGGACTTCTGCAAGAGAGTTGGAGAAAATACCTCAGCCCAAGCTAGCCGAGTTTCAAGCAAAGATTGCTCCAATCCTCAGAGACAGATGCGTCGAATGCCATGGTCCCGAGACTCAAGAGGGGAATATTCGCATCGACACGCTCGATTCGAACCTGCATGTTGGGAAAGACGTTCAGTGGTGGACCGAGATTTTTGCGGTGGTGAGCAAGGGCGAGATGCCTCCGTCGGATTCCACGGCTCTGACCGATCAACAGCGCACCGACGTGATGGACTGGCTATCCTCCGAGTTGCACTCGGCCTCCATTGCACGTAGGCAATCGGCGTCTCAAACCGTCTTTCGAAGAATGACTCGCTATGAATTCAATTACGCGCTCCAGGACTTGCTCGGTCTGCCATGGGATTTTGCCAAGGACTTGCCTCCCGAAGCGAAATCATCGGAAGGGTTTCGCAACACGTCGGACCAACTGGGAATGTCTGTAACGCAGTTGGAAACCTTTCATCGATTGTCCCGTCAAGCTCTTGAACGAGCGACGGTTCAAGGTGAGCAGCCTGCTACGATTTCGTGGGCGATTACCATGCAAGACTTGTCGCGACTCGAGTGGCCCAAACAAGAGCAGCAATTAGAGAAACTGCGAAAGGAGCACAAGGAGGATGAATCTAAGCTGAAGGCTGAGATAGAGAAGCTTGAGCAGAGTTTCACCAAGCCTCATGCTCAAACCTACTTCCGCAACTTGGATACTGGTCGCACTGTTGCATCGCATTGGGAGTATTACGAAGCCAAATATGCGGTCGCTCCCAAGGAAAAACTGGAGCAGCCACCAGCTGGTATTCAGCAGGTCGCGGTTATCCCGGCGGGCAAATGGTTGAATATTGAACTGGGAAACACGCTGCCCGATGAAGGCACACTGCTGGTGCGAGTGCGAGCTAGTCGAGGAACAGCGGAATCAAGTGCGCCGCCGCCAAGTTTACAATTGCACTTTGGCTGGCAAGCCAGCAACGAAGGCCGCGCGCTGATGCGAGTCAGTCAACGCGATCATTCGATCGCAGCGGTATCAGGGGCTGCTGAGTTCTATCAGTGGGCCATACCGCTCGGTGAGATCTATCCCCGCAACTCAGTGCGAAGAACTTCGCCGATGGGTGCGACACCGAGTCCCTCGGAGTACATTCGGCTCGTGAATAGCTCTGCATCGGCTGGGGATATTCAAATCGATTATGTCGAGGTCCAAGCGCCAGTCTACGAACAGTGGCCGCCCGCTTCCCATCGCCGTATCTTTTTCGAGAGCGAAAATTTTGCGAATGAAATGGTTTATGCTCGGGAAGTTATTTCCAAATTCATGCGACGTGCTTGGCGGAGAACCATCGAAGCTGACGAGCTCGATCGCAAAATGCGGTTGTTTGATCGATTGCGCAAGGATAGTTCAACGTTTGAGGAAGCGGTCATTGAAACTCTGGCGACCGTACTTGCCTCGCCAAATTTTTTGTACCTGATCCAAGCTCGCGAAGATAGCCCGAGCTACGATGCGGCAAGTGGCTCGAAAGTCCAGGGTCGCCAAAAGCTGAACGCAGGCGAGTTGGCCACGCGGCTATCGATGTTCTTGTGGTGTAGTCTTCCGGATGATGAGTTGCTCGACTTGGCGACAAGTGGGCAACTGCACGATCCAAAAACTCTCGAGCACCAAGTCGAGCGCATGTTAGCGGATACTCGTTCACAACGTCTTGCAGAGCAATTCGTGCATCAGTGGTTAGATTTGGAGTTGCTTGACTTTTTGAATTTCCAGCAGCATCTGCCAAATTTCGATCCTTTGCTCAAAGAAGCGATGCAACATGAACCGATTGCACTCTTCAGTGAAATTCTAGGAAACAACGAAAGCGTTTTGAATTTCTTACACGCCGACTATGTCATGGCAAACCAGCGATTGGCTCAGCACTATGGTATCGGGGAAGTCTACGGAAATGATTTTCGGCGAATTTCTATAGGGGAGGGGTTCCGTCGAGGCGGGTTGCTGACACAACCTGGGGTATTGTCGATGAATGCGGATTATCCCGACTCGCATCCACTCAAGCGTGGCAAATGGATCTTGATTAGTCTGCTGAACGACCCTCCACCACCTCCGCCACCTGCAGTACCGCAAATCGACTTAACCAATCCGGAGATTGCCAAGATGACGCTCAAGGAGCGGATCGTCGATCATCGCAACCATCAAGCTTGTTACTCTTGCCATGTGAAAATCGACCCCTGGGGAATTGCGTTTGAGAATTATGACGCGTTAGGTAAGTGGCGAGATCGAGTTGGCGACAAGCCGGTGGACGCATCGAGTGAGTTGGCCAATCACCAAAAGCTGGATGGAATGGACGGATTGAAGCGATATCTTTTGGAGAATCGCCAAGATCAGTTTGTTAGCGCACTGGCTCACAAGCTTATGACATTTGCATTGGGCAGGTCGCTCAGATTTGCTGATCGCGCAGACCTGGATGAAGTTACTGGAAAGGTACGTCGAGGTGATGACGGTCTAAAGACTTTGATTTCCGCGATTGTTGCCAGTGAGTTGTTTCAGACGAAGTAGTCCTAGCAGGTGCTGGGTTTCCAAGACGGTCAAGGGGTAGAGCCATGAGAACAAGTCTAAGTCAAATTGATCGGCGTCGATTCCTGCGAGGAACCGGCACAGCCTTGGCGCTGCCTCTGTTAGGTTCATTGCTTGGCCGCGAGTCGAGGGCTGCAACGCGGGAGAACCCCAAGCGGTTTGCAAGTTTCTATTTTGCTGATGGCGTCCCGATGCCGCTACCCAATGATCCTGCTTACCAGGATTGGGCTTGGTTTCCGCATGGCAGCGGCAGCGATTTTAGCTTTACAAAATGCATGGATACGTTCGAGCCGCTGCGCGATCAATTGACGGTGCTCTCAGGATTTTCGCATGTGGCGGCTCGCAATGTCCATGGTCACAATAATGCGGATCAGTTTTTAACGGCGGCTGCTACCGGCACTGGCGACATGGAGTATGTCAATACCATTTCGATCGACCAGCTCTACGCTAACCAGATTGGGGATCAGACTCGAATCGCTTCGTTAGTGATGTCGACCGATGGTGGGACTGGAACAGCCCGAGGTGCTCATACCATGTCCTTCGATAGGCAGGGTAGACCCATTCCGGCCGAACATCGTCCCAAGCAGATTTTCGATAAGCTGTTTGTAACCAGCGACGCCGGATCCGCCAAACGTTTGGCGCTCAGTCGAAGCGCTTTGGATGACATGTTAGCCGATGCTCGCACGCTGCGAACCATGCTGTCGGCTGAGGATCGAAAGCAGTTGGACGAGTATATGGAGTCGGTACGACAGGCCGAGACAAAGGTGGAAAAAGCTAAGCATTGGTTGGATGCTCCGTTGCCCAAGATCGATGCGGATCATCTGAATCTAGAACTCAGTGTCGATGAGCCTCGCGAGTATCTGCAGATCATGTTCGAGCTGATTTACTTAGCCTTCAGAACGGATTCGACTCGAGTTGCCACCTATCAGATTCGTCGCGAGAATGGGGTGGGCAAGAGCGATCATTTGGCTCGAGCTGTCGGATTCAACCTTGCTCATCAACTGACCCACGAAACCAAGAACCCGGACGGCTGGAAGAATTTAGGGATCTATTGCCGTTTTTTGAATGAAGAGTTTGGAAGGTTCGTTACGCGATTGAAGGAAACGTCCGAACCGGCCGGGAGCGGATCGATGCTCGATAACACCTTGCTTTTCTTCGGTTCGGCTTCGAGTGCATTTCATTTGTCGCGCAACTATCCGTTGATTCTTGCGGGGGGCAAGAATTTGGGGTTCAAGCATGGTCAGTACATCAATATGGCCGGCAGCGACTATCAAGGGGGACCTTGGATGGGTGCCAGAGAGCCTTGGCAGGACAAGGCGACTCGCGAGGATCTGCCGCTGAGCAATCTGTACGTCACTATGCTTCAACGATTAGGTTTGCCATTGGATCGATTTGCAGACAGCACTGGCAAAGTCGACGAAGTTTAGCGGTCTGTAACTATCGGAAATCGTCGATGGTAAGCAGGGTAGCGAGTCGATAACCGGCTTGCTCGATGGCTTGTCGGCCTCCTTCGAGTCGGTCGATCACGCCGTAGACACCTAGGACCTGGAGTCCAAAGTCTTTGGCAGACTCGGCCGCTTTCAAAGCGCTGCCGCCGCTGGTGATGACGTCTTCGACAATCACGCAGCTCATACCGGGTTGGACCGGTCCCTCGACAAGCTTGCCGGTGCCGTGGGTTTTGGCCTCTTTGCGAACCATGAAGCCCAAGAGAGGCAGACCTCGCTGGCCGGCGTGAACGACGATTGAAGCGGTGATCGGGTCGGCTCCGATGGCAAGTCCACCGACGGAATCGGGGAGATTGCCCGAGGATTGCGCTAGGATCAAATCCAACAGGCCACTTGCAATCCAATTCGCCCCTTGAGGATGCAGCGTTACCTTTCGGCAGTCCAGATAGAAGGAAGCTTGTTTGCCGCTTGCGAGTGTGAAGTTACCGAACTGCAGGGCGTGCGTGCGAACCAGCCCTTTGAGCTGCTCTTTGTCGTATTGCATGAGATGGATTGCTTCGGAAAGAATCGATTTGTGGTTACGTTATCGGATGGATACTTGGCATCCGCGTCCGAGCATACCAAAAACGTCTCCCGCATCCAGCGGAGATAGGCTGATGCACCCCATATTGCTGGCGCCGGTCTCGACAGCCGTCGAACCGTGGATGCACAGGTCCTCTCCGAGATCGATCCAATACCCTCCAAAGGGATTTCTTGGGTCTTTGCCAGGAATTTGCATCCCGTTGGCCGAGTAGTAATTGCGATCTCGCTGCTTGTCCTGGACTTCATACATGCCGGGTTTTGGGGCTGGCTCGCTGCCAAAACTCACAGGATAGCGACCTGCGTAAAGGTCTCCTAAAAATAGGGTCATTTCGCTTCGATCCAGTACAATCTCTGCGCGGAATGGCCCTTGGATCACCTTGAGCTTGCGATCAGGTGCCAAGTTGGCTTGTTCATCCAGACCGTTGATGCGAGCCAGAATCGAGACTGGGACTTGGCAAGTTTTGGCGACTTGTTCGAGTGTTTCGCCTGGATTGATCACATAGGGGACTTCGAGCAGGTGCCGTTGCGAGAAAATGACTTCGCGGGCCAGTGCATCGAGCAGATCGGCCAGATCGCTCTGTTGGTCGCTCGTTAAGTCCTGTGCTCCGTAGAATACGGTTAGCGTGGCTAAAGCCTCTTTGAGTTTGCCTGAATTGGCTTGTTCGAGCGCCATGCGTTTGGCATTCGCAAAGGATTTGCCTGAGGCTGAAGTAGGGATTCTCGGTTGGGTCGCATCGGCCATGGTCTTGGCATTGCCGTGAAGACTGGGTAGATCCAACGTAGGAACGTTGTCGGTTGTCTTGAGGTTCGAGGTGGAAGCTTGGATGATATTCGAATCGACGGCAGAGGAGTTCGATTTAGGCAATAGGCTTCCGGTAGGTAGACTTCCGGTAGGTAGACTACCAAGGGGTGGAGTGGTTGACTTGGGGAGTTCTGGTGGGGTAAGTGCCGGGGGATCGATTTTGGGTAGTTCCAGCGATGGGATTTCAGGCACATCGTTTGCTTCCAACGGGGCTTCAGTCGGGGGCAATGCTAGGGGTGGGTTGGTGATTGGCTGAGGGGCTGAGAAAGTCGGATTTGGATTTTTGGCAAAGGCTTCGAATGCGTTGGGAGCATCAGGTAAGGGGGCTTTTGCCGGACCGTTTGAGGGAGAATGCGTAGGTTCGGGAAGATCGATGTCGGCGCTCAGGACGTCCGGATCGACAAGCCCCAATAATGCGGGGTTGAGTTCAGGCTCACGGTGGTTTAGCGCAATGTAACCGCCATAGAGCACAAATAGCAACAAAACGACAACGACTGCGGTTTTGATCGTTTGCACTGCGGTCCTCCTGACCATGATGTGTTGAATATCCGCGTTTTCGATATCTGCTTTTTAATAATTTTGAGGGTGAGTTTGCCTAAATCGTCTGACAAAACCTCACTCGCTTTCCTTGGATGCTAGAAATCCTCAATCCCCTAAGTCAATCTCAATTTTTCCGGCTTGTTCGCGAACGGGGTAGGTTTTGAGCATAGATTGGCTTGTGACGGTGTTGTTTCCGGTAGCAAGTTCGTAGGTCCAGCCGTGCCATGGGCATTGGATTGTTCCTTGGCAGAGCTTGCCCCGGGCCAGGGGGCCCCCTTGGTGCATGCAAGTGCCATCGAGTGCATAGAGCGACCCACCTTGGCGGAATACGGCAATGATGTTTCCTTGCCAAATCACCTCGATTCCTTGGCCTTCGACCAAAGAATCGCTATCGGCAACCGGTTGAAAAGTCATTCCCGAAAAGCCCTTTGCATGATTCTCAAGTGGAGTTTCAGTCCCGATGCGGTAGACTGCGTGCAGGAAATCTACACGATTCGGGTCTGGAGCGAAAAGTTCGGTCGATGCGAAATTGGTTTCTCAGTACAATTTTGATCGAATTAATGGTCCGTTTATCGTCTATGATCGGGGGGATACAAGTGATCGCCCCATCCGTCCCGGAGCCTCCACCATGTCTTGGTTTATATTAGTCCTAGCCCGGTCGATCCCCTTTTTGACTCTAGGATTCCTGATCAGCCTTAACGCAATTGGAATTGCAGACGACAAGATGCCTGAAAAAATAACCACGGTCGAAGGAATCACCGAATACTCTTTGGAAAATGGTTTAAAGATCTTGCTCTTTCAAGATCGCAGTCAGCCCAAGGTGACCGTTAACTGTACGATCTTCGTTGGATCACGGCACGAGGGGTACGGAGAGGCGGGGATGGCTCACCTGCTCGAGCACATGCTTTTCAAAGGAACCGAGCTTCATCCTGACATTCCCAAAGCGCTCAAGGACCGCGGAGCGGACTTCAACGGTACGACTTGGCTCGATCGCACCAATTACTATGAAACGCTTCCGGCCAACGATGAGAACATCGAGTTTGCCATCCGACTGGAGGCCGACCGATTGGTCAACAGCAAGATTCTCGGCGAGGATTTACAGAAAGAGTTCTCGGTCGTGCGTAGCGAATTCGAGCAAGGAGAGAACAATCCAGTCGCGGTTCTCCAGCAGCGAATGTTCTCGACAGCTTATCAGTGGCACAACTATGGCAAATCGACGATCGGCAATCGCAGCGACATCGAGCGAGTCCCGGTCGACAGTTTGCGGGCCTTTTATCGCAAGTACTATCGACCCGACAACGCGATGCTGATTGTCGCAGGAAATTTCGATCAAGATAAAGCGCTTGCTTGGATCCAAAAGTACTTTGGAGTTTTGGATCGGCCCAATACCCCATTGCCGCAAACCTATACGGTCGAACCGCCGCAAGATGGCGATCGCATCACCACCGTTCGGCGAGTGGCAGACACGCAGTATGTCGGCGCGGTGTATCACATTCCAGCTGGATCCGATCCGCTGTTTCCGGCAGTGGAAATCCTCTCTGCGGTTCTTACCGACGTTCCTGCAGGACGATTGTACAAGGCGATGGTTGAGACCAAACAGGCCACGTTTGTGGCTGCCGATGCTCCGTCACTTCACGATCCAGGTTTGCTGACCATCTTGGCCCAAATACCTAAGGAAAATTCGATCGAAGAGGCCCGCAAGACGATGCTCGATACGATCGAAAATCTGTTCGATCAGCCGATCACCGATGCCGAAGTCGATCGAATCCGCAGGCAGTTGCTCAACCAGCGTGAGATGCTCTCTGCAAAAACGCAGTCGCTTGCGATCACCTTGAGCGACTGGGCGGCGCAAGGGGATTGGCGATTGTATTTTTTGTTTCGGGACAATCTCGAAAAGACCACGGCAGCCGACGTCCAGCAAGTTGCTCAGCGATTTCTAGTTCGCAACAATCGCACGGTTGGAATTTTTGAACCGGTACCTGCTGCCGAACGCATCGAGGTTCCAGATCGCCCCAACCTGGAACCCATGCTCTCGGGCTATGTCGGACGCGAAGCGGCTAGCGAAGGCGAAATCTTCGAACCGACCCCCCAAAACATCGAATCTCGATTGATCAAAGGAAAGCTGAAAACGGGCATACCCTTTGCCATGCTTCCAAAGAAGACCCGAGGCAGCACCGTCAACGTCTCAATGAACCTCAGGTTTGGCGATGAAGACACGCTCCAAGGCAAAGCGGTGGCGGTTGAAATGCTCGGTCCGATGCTCTCTCGGGGGACAGCCAGCATGCCGCTTCAGGAATTCAACGATCGACTTGATGAACTCAAGGCCAATCTTGGGGTGCAATCCCGCTCTCAAGCTCTGAATATCACCATTGAGACCAAGCGTGAAACTCTTTTGGAGGTTCTCGACGTGGTTCGGGAAATGCTCCGAGAACCTGCATTCGACCCGAAGGAGTTCGAGCTGATTCGCTCGCAAACGATCACTGAATTGGAAAGCCAACTGCAAGACCCTCAGGCACTGGCCCCGCGGGCCGTGATCCGTGCTCTGAGTCCTTTCCCTCGGGGCGATATCCGTTACGAGGCGACCCCTGAGGAGGAGCTCGAAGACATCAAAGCACTCAAGCTCGAGGATGTGAAAACACTTCACCAAAACTTTCTATCTGGAACACAGGGAGAGATCTCCGTGGTAGGGGATTTCGATCCCGTCGAGGTCGAGGAGAAGCTCTCGGCGATTCTGGGTAACTGGAAGTCGAGTATCCCTTATCAGAGGGCCTCGCTTTCTCCAACGCTCGATTTGCAATTGCCGATCAAGTCGATCGAGACCCCTGACAAAGCCAACTCGGTTTACTTTGCGGCACAGCAATACGCCATGCGAGATGATGATCCAAACTATCCTGCTCTGGTCATGGGGAACTACATCCTCGGTGGAGGAACCCTCTCGTCGCGGCTTGGGGATCGAGTCCGGCAGCAGGAAGGTCTCTCCTATGGGGTCGCGAGCATCCTTCGATCCAACCCTATCGACGAGTTCGCCTCTTTGAGCATCTACGCAATTGCCAATCCGGCCAATCGAGACAAACTCATAGCGACCATCGACGAAGAAGTTCGCAAGTTGGTCAAAGGTGGAATCCAAGAGGATGAACTCTCCAGTGGCGTTCAAGGCTTCTTGCAAAGCCAGCAACTGAGTCGCTCTCGCGACTCGGCGCTTGCGAGTGTACTGACCGCCAACCTCTTCGCGGGACGCGATATGATGTACTACGAGAGGCTCGAGCGAAAGATCTCCGAACTGGATGTTGAAACAGTCAACGATGCGATCGCTGAGTATATTGATCCGGATAAGTTCATCATCGCTACCGCAGGGGATTTTGCGAAACCCACGCCGGTTAAGCCGAACGGGGGCAAGCCGAACGCGGGCAAGCAAGACTCAGGGGCGAAACCCTAGGATCTGCTACTTGAATGAATCGAGTCCAAGAAGCGATTCTGCGTGATTGGCCAATCGAGCGTTGGATCAATTCAACTGTCGTGGTGGCCCTGAGTGGCGGGCCCGACAGTGTCGCGCTGGTGCGAGCCCTCGATTCGATTGTTCGTCAATACGATTGCGCTAGTCAAGTTCAACTGGTGCTGGCGCACCTGAACCACAGGCTCAGGGGAATCGATAGCGATCACGACGAAGCCTTCGTCAGGGATCTTGCTGCTGAATTAAAACTTGAAGCGATCGTCGAGTCTCTTGGGGATAGCCACCGTACTGGGGGCGAGGATTCATGGCGCAGGGCCCGCATGTCGTTTCTCAAGGGTGTCGCCAAGCGGGTGCACGCGACTTGGATCGCCACTGCCGCGACCGCAGACGATAGCGTCGAGACGATGCTGCACCATTTGCTTCGAGGATCCGGGCCGGCAGGTCTGGCGGGAATTCGATTTGAAAGGAAGCTCGCCGAGGGATTGGTCCTAGTCCATCCCTTGATCGGAGTTTGGAAGTCGCAGTTGCTTGAGTACCTCGATTCCCTCGGGCAATCGTTTCGCATCGACAGTTCCAACCAGACCAGCGATTTTATGCGGAATCGCATCCGCAACGAATGCTTACCCTTTTTAGAAAGGTTCATCGGTTCGGATCAGCTACGGCATCGACTGCGGATCGCCTCGGATTTGATCCGTCAAGAACACGAGGTGATCGAACACTTGGCGATGGAGTGGCTGGATTCCGAGTTCATGCGATGGGGGGCGGATCACATTGAAGCCGACTTCAAGGAGTTCTCCGAATTACCTTGGCCAGTACTTCAATGCGGACTGGTTAGAATCTGGCATCGGATGGGCTGGCCGCTTCAACAGATCGGGTTTAGGCATTGGGATCGGGTCCGTCGCTGGGTCGAACTAGCCAAGGCATCGAATCATCCGAGTCGGATGCAATTGCCAGGTCCAGTGGAACTCCAGATCGCTCGCCGCTTGGTTCGGATTCGTGCGTTGAGTGATCGCTAAACTCGTTCGATCCGCATGGCGAGGTGTTTGCGCCAAGAGTCGTTATCGATCTTTGGGTAATCGGTTCTCAGATGGACACCTCGCGATTCGGTGCGAACCAAAGCAGCTTGGGTCATCATCAAGCCGACGGTTAGCAGATTTTGTAGCTCCCAGCCTTCGATTCCATCAGGGCGATGGGCTAGTACATAGCGGCCGTAGCGCACCAACTGATTGAGTGCTTCTTCGAGTCGCTCGACTTTGCGATGTACCCCAACATGCCTCCACATCAGAGATCGCACCGAGTTGCGAATATCCGCAAGATCTATTTCCTGTGCATCGGTCGGTTGAGCTTCGTACTGGATCGGCAGAACACTCAATGAAACCGATGGGTCGTTTAGGGCGGCTTTCGATGCTCCTCGTCCTGCAACAGCCCCGTAGACTAAGCCTTCGAGTAGGCTATTGGATGCTAAGCGATTGGCACCGTGCAATCCGCTTGAGGTCACTTCGCCAGCAGCCCATAGCCCGGGAACACTGGTTCGAGCATGTTCGTCAACCAAGGCCCCACCGATCATGTAATGAGCACCGGGCCTGACAGGAATCGGATCCGTGGCTATGTCCAATCCGAAGCTCTGGCAGACCTTTGCGATTCCTGGGAACCGATTTCGTACATGGCTGGGGTCCAGATGCGCAAGGGTCAGATAGACGCAAGCGGATTGCGTCTTCTCCATCTGCGCGACGATCGATTTGCTCACCACATCACGTGGTGCCAATTCCAGCCTCGGGTCGTAATCCTTCATGAACCGATAGCCGTTGGAGTCGACCAGATAAGCACCCTCGCCGCGAACCGCTTCGGTGATCAGGGTTCGAGAGCTACCTGCGATGTAAAGAACTGTAGGATGAAATTGCATGAACTCCATGTCCCGCATCAGGGCACCTGCACGGAAGGCGATGGCATGGCCGTCTCCAGTTGCCACCCTCGGATTGGTCGATTCGCGGAATACTTGGCCACACCCACCTGTGCACAGAATCGTCTGCTTGGACCAGATCAGAACCGGAGGCCGTTGCTGGATCGATACCACAGCTCCGCAGCACTGGCCGTCGTAGGTTAAAAGATCGATGGTATAAGCTTCCTCGCAGATCTCGACGTTGGCAAGACCTCGCGTGTGCTGAATCATCGCTCGCATGATCTCCTTGCCGGTAGCATCACCTAACGCATGAATGATTCGTTGGTGGGAGTGACCTCCTTCGCGTCCGAGAATCAAAGCTCCGTCGAGCTGATCGAATCGGGTCCCCCAGCGAATCAACTCGGCCACTCGCTGGGGAGCTTCGCGAACAACCATCTCGACGGTCTTCTCGTCGCACAGATCGCAACCTGCAACCAAAGTGTCTTGGATGTGGTTGTCAAAGCGATCCTCGGGATCCCAAACACTGGCAATCCCACCTTGGGCGTACGCGCTGTTGGACTCCTCAACCTTGTCTTTCGTCAGGATAATCGTCCGCAGTGACGGATCAATCTCCTGGGCTGCTCGCATGCCGGCCAAGCCACCGCCAATAATCAATACATCGGTGAAATAGTGCCCCATGCGCTTCGGCTGCACTGGAATCAGATACCTCGGTACCAACGAGGACCAGGGTGTGTCGATGATGTTATTTTGAAGCATTACGACCAAACTCCGAACCTTTAGCGATACTTGCGATCTTCCTGATCGTCGTCGAAATTATCATCGTCCAGGTCATCGTCCAGGTCATCGTCGATGTCATCCTCATCATCTGGGCGAAGGGGATCGTCGGGATCAAAGAAGAAGTCGTCGAGTCCCATTGGCAAAGTATTCCCGCCGAGCGCCTGGCGCTTGCGCTCAGCCAGTTTGGCCAAGTCCAAAGCTTCGTCACCCAAGCAGGCCACAACGGCTTCTTTCCAGGCTTGATCCTTCGACAGGGGGTGTCCTGAGTCCTGGGAGGCTAGACGCTTGATCGCGTAGCGCAAAACGTTGATCCCATCTCGCGCGGAAAAATCCAGCTTCAGCGAATGCGACTGCTGGAGGAAATCTACCGTTAATTCCAAGATATCCGCTTCGGCAAACGGCAAGTGATACTGCAGGATCGCAAGCTCATCCTTGCGATTCGGAAAACCAACTTGCAAGGTTGGTTGGAGTCGGCTCATGATGTAATCGGGGATCTCGTAGGTCGAATCGTCTTGATTCATCGTTACCGCCGCTCGGAAATCTTGATGGGCTGCAATCGTGATCCCGGCGACAATTGATTCGACATAACGTCGCTGATCAAAAAGTGGGGCCAACGATGCCCACGACTTTTCATTCATCCGATTCCCTTCGTCCAACACGCACACACCTCCACGGATCATGGCTGTGACTAAAGCAGAGGCGTGGTAAGCGATCTTTCCGTTGCTTGATAAAACCGGTGTTACAAGCAGATCCTCGGGGCGTGTGTCGGCGGTGCACTGAAAGATGTAGAGTTCCTGCTGGCGGGCAGTGGCCGCAGCCATCGCCAATGCCGTTTTACCAACGCCAGGCACGCCTACCAGTCGAGGGGTCAATGGTAGGTCGCCAGGTGCGACCGTCAGCCAGCAGGCCGCGAGCTGTCTGAGGGGCTCGGATTGGCCAATCCATCGAGTCGGACTCTTGACCGCATTGGCCAGGGTCAATTCCACCCCGTCTATCGTAACCGATTGACTCATCGATCTCTTTCTTGGTTTGTCTGTGTCACCTTAACCGTTCGGCAACGATTCCGAGCATTATATAGTAGTGGACAATCTGTCGAGGGGAACGGCGATGACTCGCCGTGGCGGAGAAAAGAGTTTTTTGGGTTGGGTTGACTAGACCTACAGCACGGGGCACCGTACATTTCAAGCAGTCCTGTTTGCGTTCCTGTCGAGTCATCGGGCGTGCTCGGCTTGAACGTGGGACCTATCCCCGCTTGCTGGTTATCGGGCGTCTCCGGCAATGCGGGGTTTTTTTATGGATACGAATCCGAAATTTCGATCCCGAAACGCTTCATTTTCTTGTAAAGCGTCGTTCGATTGATGCCTAGTCGCTGCGCTGTTGCTTGTCGATTCCACGCATGAGCACGCAGAGCGCTTAAAAGGACCGCTCGCTCGGGTTCAAAAAGGGCTTCTTCAAGATCTCGATATCTTTCGGACCACCCATACGCTTG
>JBJTAQ010000318.1:0-1570 GCA_046090945.1 Pirellula sp. | reverse complement strand
GTTCTTCGGCGTCTCGGAGGTCTTGATCTTCGACTTTGGTCGGGGGTGTTTTGCCTGAGGCACCGAAGCCTGGGACGGGGGATCGATCGATTTTGACACCGAATCCCGGAACGAGCGAGCCGCCTGAGGAGCCACCGACCGATTCATCCGAGTTTTCTCCGCCCCAGGATCCCCCCCAAGATCCGCCACCCCAGGGGCTTGAACCGCTTCGCATGGCTTGAAACGACTCGGTAATGACAGAGATTGGAATGGGTTTGGAGAGATCGATTTTCGGGTTGTTTCGGGCCATTCGATCGAGCATGAACCGCGCCGGCCCTTGAGCTTCCTCGGGATCGATCGAGCCGTTTCCGTTGGTATCCATGCGGGAAATGAATGAGGATGGATCGAAACCGCCACCGCCGAATCCGCCGCTGAAGCCTCCGCCGCTGAATCCACCGCCACCGAATCCACCGCTGAAGCCTCCACCGCCCCAACTTCCTCGACCGCGGTCGCCGCGGTCTCCTCGGTCACCTTTATCGCCGCCACCCATGATCATCATGGGTGGTCCACCGCCGCCAAACGACATGCCGGGGGGTTGGGCCAGAGAGACATCCGTATGACAAAGGATTCCTGGGGCTGCAATAACAACCGAAGCAAGGAGGATGCGATAAGTTTTTCTGATTACCATTGTCATGATCCGGGTTAAAAAACGGAGGTGTTGGGTGAGTCAGATCGGCGATCGGTTCCACAAGTATAGACAATAAGGAACTGGAATATCCCAAACCCAGTAGGTCCTTTAAGGTTTTTCATGATTGGTAAGGAAATCCGATTTTCGGTAATTAATTCGCTTTGCGGGGGTGGTTTATTGGGAATTTGGGGTGCGAAAACCGATTTGTGGGCGGATTGCTTAGGTTTTGAGGTCGTGTGAGTGGTGTTTGGTGGATCGGAATTGGTGGATAGGGATTTATAGCGGGCTCATCAAGGGTTACAATTCCTGCAATAAATCGGATCGGGTCGGGATGCTTTGGTGTCATCCCGAGCGATTCAACTCTGGTGAAAAGAGTTCTGGGAGTTTAACGTGCAAGTCAACATATCCACGCGTCATGGGCATCTCCAGGGCGAGGACCACGAGATTATTTCTGCGAAGGTTGAGAAGCTTCGGCGGTTTTTCGATCGGATCAACGCGATCGAGGTTACGGTCGACTTGGAGAGGCTTGATCGACCGAGTGTCGAGATCAACGTTTCTGCGGAGCATGCACCGGATTTTGTGGCGGCGACGGAATCGAATTCGGTGGTGTCGGCTTTGGATTTGACGATCGACAAGGTCGAGCAGCAGATTCGCAAGCACAAGGAGCGGGTGACGGATCACAAGGGTGGTCCCAACGCGCGGCATACTTGAACCTCGGAAGAATCTGAGCGAGCCTCTCCTGATAGCTCTGACGAATCTTTACTGATTAAAGGCAACAGCATCCATGAAGTTTTCTGTTTTCGTAGCGCCTTCGGCGGTGAGGGCCGATCTTGCGGCTCGGACCAAGGACGAGGTGATTTCTGAGTTGGTTCAGTCGCTGGTAGATGCCGGCGAGATCATGGC
>JBJTAQ010000317.1:0-2246 GCA_046090945.1 Pirellula sp. | reverse complement strand
TCATCGAGCGTTCGATGGGGATCCATTTTCGACGCTCGGTCCATCGATGAATATTGAACCATTCGATAATCGTTGGAAGTTGTCGGACTTCGCGATTCGACGCCCAGACTTTTGCCAGATCGGCGAGTTTCAACTCCGCGCGCCCTTTTGGGGTTTCTCGCTGCTTGCGAGTTAGCCACTCCCGAAGGGATGGAACCAGATAATCGTGGGTCAACTGATAAGCGCCCAGCGGAGTATTCTCATGGGAGTCTTGGTCCTCCGAGGGCCTAATCAAGCGTAGGTCGTTGTCGAGAATCCTGAGCAATCGTCTGAAGTCCGTCGGTCGGCCGGTATAACCGCTCGCTTCCAACAACTCGTCCTCAGATCGCTGATGCCCTTTGATATCACTACCGGCCGGCGGCATGAGGGCTTTGAGCACCCCTCGAGCACCGTTTTGGTGGATAAGATTTTGAGGGTTGCGAGCGCTGAAGGACTCGTCGAGAAAGTTCAAGACCACACCGGTAGTTCCGCCGATGCCATCGAGAGTCGAGACCTCCCAGACTTTGTTCTTCACCATGTCGGCAAACAATGCAAGTTGAACGGGGATCACCCCGCCGTCTTGGCTGTTTTGAGCAAGTCCCCTGATTGCGGTTTCAACAAACCTCGTTTGCTCGCTTCCAATGCGATCCAAATCCTGGGGTAGCTTTCCGTAGGCTTGTCCAAACCTCATCAAAACCTGCTTGGCGTGCGAAGGATCAAACAGATCGACCCAAGCGTAGTTGCGCTCCTTGTCGATAGTCGTATTCAGGTCATCCGCTAGGAATTTGATCGCTGCACCGAAATCCTCACGAACCATTAAGATAGCTTGCAAGGATTGACCATCGCACTTGCGGAGCGCATCGACCAACTCCGTTCCATGGGTGTTACGATGAGAGCTGAGCCACTGCTCGAATTGATCGATAAATAGCACGACCTTGTGCGTGCTGCGGTTGCGGATGTGGGTGAGCGTTTGGACCAAGGACTTGAAGCTGCGGGTCTCAGGAATTCGTTTATGGAGAGCGTTGACCAACCGGGTTTCCGTATCATCGGATGTTGCATCGACATGAATTGCCACGATATCCCGGGAAAGTTGCGGCATAATCCCGGCTCTCACTAACGATGACTTTCCTGAACCGCTCGGACCGTTGATCAATCCGACGCTGAACGTTTTGTCGGGGTCGTTTTGTTCGATTCTTTTTTTCCAGAAAGCGACGCTCTCAGGGAGCCCAACTCGATCGCGGGCACCAGGCAAAAGATCCAGAAAGAACCCCGCATCTTCGTCGGTGAAGGTGCGAAGTCCTCGGGGCGTGACTAGTATCATTTCATGGGGGATCGACAAATCCGCTGTCGTTTTCGGAAAACGCCAGTTTCTCAGCTCGTTGGCGACTTCCAAGCCGTTTGGATACCGATGCGACGGTTCCTTGCGAAGCAGTTTCATGCAGATACGTTCAAGCCCATCGGGAATTCCGCTTTTGATGCTGCTCGGTGGCAGCGTCTCCTCGCTTTCAATTCGTTTCTCAATCTCAGGTATACTGCCTCCGCGAAAGGGCCTTTGACCGCAAAGCAACTCGTAGAAGACGATCCCAAGGGAAAACAGATCACTTCTGCCATCGAGTCTATGCCCTGCGCGTCGAACTTGCTCCGGGCTTTTGTAAGCCGGCGAGCCGGCACCATAGCCCTTTTGAAGGTATTCATATTCACGAGTCGCCAACCCAAAGTCAACCACGTAGGCTCTGAGCGTATCGTGCTCGATGAGAATATTCGCAGGTTTGACATCTCTGTGAATCAGCCCCCGTTGGTGGGCATGGTACAAGGCCTCTGCAACGCTCTGGATGATTTTCGCAATCTGCCGGTAATCTAAGTCATTGCTCTCGATGCGATCTTTCAGCGTACCGCCTTCGATATACTCGGTAACGATAAAGACTTCGTTGCTGCTAGTTCGGTCGACCGTGTAGACCGTCAAGATATGGGGATGCCGAAGTGACGCGGAGAATTTTGCCTCTGCTAGGTAATCATCGTTGGATTCCGAGGAGGATCTATCGCCGCGAATCTGGATCTTCAGGGCGACCTGTCTATTAAGTTCCAAGTCTTGGGCTAGGTACACTGTTCCGAATGCGCCGGATCCTAAAATGCGATCCAATCGGTAACGGCCATTGAGGATGCTTCCAAGAGTGGTCTTAGCGGAATAAATATCGGTCGAAACGCCGGCTGCATGTTCGTCCTGAATC
>JBJTAQ010000316.1:0-5063 GCA_046090945.1 Pirellula sp. | reverse complement strand
GGACTGATTCCAACGATTCGAATGTTAAAGTGCCCATGGTTGCTCTATCAGGATACTTGCTCTGATAACGATCAAGCGTCGATTGCCAGCCTCGGGTGGTCACCCCCCCCGAGCAGAACGTGAGCGAAGCATCCTTCCAATAAGCGTCCATGAATCTAGGAATATCCCCGCGATTCCAGGCCATCTGCTGGGTTGCCAAAATGCCGTGCAAATGCTCAGCAAGTTCTTCTTGTCGTGAGCTGGAATCGCCAGCCAAAAGCAGTCCGACCAATCCAACGACAAGTACCCACAAAGTCTTTGGAAACCCAATAAAAAACGAAGTGTACATGGTGCGCCCCAAATCCAACCGGTACCCCGAAACACTATCGCTACAAATCAAACAATAGCCCGGGGAAAAGACCAAAAACTCATCTCAAACCCACACCGCGGGTAGCCTACCATCGGATCTCGCTCCAGGGTAGGCAAAAACCCCAGGAGGGACTCCAACAACAACCATCCTAGCCCCAAAAAGACACTCTTTTTTGGGATGGAGTGCTGAGAAGCATACAACTTAAGACTTTCGAACTCCAAGAAAGCAGGTAAACTTTACGCCCACTTGGTGAGGGTGTAATACGGGCATAGTCCCCGCTTACTCCGCAGAACCGAACAGTCTTCCAATGGGTCTGTGCGTTCCCGTTTGTCGTCAATCGTAGTCTAGTTTTGGAGAGTTTTTCTGTGGCATCTGGCAAGTACGTTTTTACCAGCGAATCGGTATCAATGGGGCATCCGGACAAATTGGCTGACCGGATTTCAGATAGTGTTTTGGACGCACTGCTTGCTCAAGACAAAATGAGTCGCGTCGCCTGCGAAACGGTTGTTACAACCGGGTTGGCTCTGATCGTCGGTGAAATCACCACCAAAGCGATCGTCGACTACGCAGATGTCGTACGACAAGCGATCGTCGATGTTGGATACACCGATGATGAATGGGGGATTAACGGCAAAACTTGTAACGTGATGGTAGCTCTCGACAAGCAGAGCCCTGACATCGCTCAAGGTGTCGATGATAATGCGAACGCGGGCAAGGATATCGGAGCCGGGGACCAAGGCCTCATGTTCGGGTACGCTTGCAACGACACCCCGGAACTCATGCCCCTGCCGATCGCCCTTGCCCATCGCATCACAAACCGACTGACCGAGGCCCGCTTCAACAAAGAAGTCAATTGGCTTCGTCCCGACTCGAAGAGCCAAGTCTCGATCGTTTACGACGAATATCAACCGATCGGCATCAACAACGTCGTTGTTTCAACACAGCATTCACCCGACGTAACCCACTCCCAAATCAAGGAGTTCGTTATCGAGAAGATCATCAAACCATGCTTGCCAGCTAAGATGATCACTCCGGACATCGTCTACCACATCAATCCAACCGGGAATTTTGTCGTCGGTGGCCCGCATGGTGATAGCGGATTGACCGGCCGTAAGATTATCGTCGATACCTACGGCGGTTGGGGACGCCACGGCGGTGGAGCATTCTCGGGCAAGGATCCGACCAAGGTGGACCGAAGCGCGGCTTACATGGCTCGCCACGTTGCCAAAAATATCGTTGCCTCCGGCTTGGCAGATCGATGCGAAGTCCAACTCGCCTATGCCATCGGTGTGAGTGAACCGGTGAGCGTTCGAGTGGATACCCAAGGCTCCGGAAAAGTAAGCGATGAAAAGATTTGCAACGTCGTCAAAGAGTTCTTCAAACTCACTCCTCGTGGCATTATCGAATACCTCGATCTACGTCGCCCGATCTATGTAAAGACCTCTTCGGGCGGTCACTTCGGTCGAAACGAACCGGAATTTAGCTGGGAAAGCACCAAGCGTGCTGCCGAATTGGCCAAAGCCGTACTAGGTTAATATTCAAACCAGCAAATCAACCTAACCCCCCGGCTACCTTGTATAAAGACACCGGTTTTACACGTTACTTATGGATTCAAAATCCCAACAAAAGGTAAGCTGGATAAGTATTGTTAAAGTGCTTATCCTCGGTGCAATCGTCTGGTGGGTTGTAGCCAGATTTCCCAAAAATGATTGGGATCTTCTGGTGCAACAACCCAAAAACTGGTGGCTTCTCCTGCTAGCTGTGATCCTTGTTATCTTCGCTAACCTGATCAGTTTCTGGCGTTGGCATCGACTCTTGTTAGCACTTCAAGTCCCGATCTCTCTTTTTGAAACCATTAGACTCGGTTTTCTCGGGGTCGCATTCAATACGGTGAGTGCTGGGAGTGTAGGCGGAGATCTGTTTAAAGCAATCGCCGCAGCGAATAAAAGTAAAGATCGGAAAACCGAAGTAATAACCAGCGTTCTTGTTGATCGAGCTATAGGGATGCTCGGCCTTGTGATGGTTGCAGCTATAAGCACAAGCCTAGCGGGTAACCTTTCAACCCAACTTGCCGGGATAAGAAATGCTGCTTGGGCACTCAGTGTAATCGGTATCGTGGGAATATTGAGTGTCGTGATACTCGGCAAAGCTCTCCCCTTAGATTGGTTGAAGAAGATTCCACTCGCAGGAGACAAGATCTACAAAATTGCTCAAGCTTGTCTTATTTTCCAAAATCGTCCTGAACTAGCCCTTGCTATGATTGCCAAATCACTTTGCGTTCACTCATTAGCGACCACCGCACTGTGGATCATCTCTTCGGCCCTTTACTCCGATGCTGCAATTCAACCGACTGTTTCGGAGCATTTTTTAGCTATCCCCCCCGCGCTGCTCGCTGGGACACTTCCGATTACCCCTGGCGGAATCGGGTTGCAAGAGGTTTGGATCGACCTTCTCTTTAAGCAAATACCAAGTGTTTCCAGCCAATTCTCTGGCTTAATCGTTGCAACGATGTACCGCGCAGTCACGTTGATCGTTGCCCTAATCGGCGGTCTTATTTACCTTGCAAGTCGACCTGAAGTCAGAAAATTGCACTCGGAAGTCGATAGCGTGAATTCCTTGCAAGACATCCAGCGTTGAATCCTGTTCGGCTCTTGATATCAAAGGTACAAGTCCATACCCAGTGGACGAATAATAACGGAGATTTTAGACTGCTCATCGTGAAGCCCCTCGACTTAGGGGATTCATCGCTAGATATACATCCACTTTGATAAGGGAATATGCCTGTGATCAATCGCTTACTAACGATTAGCTTTCTCCTGATTTTAGGAACCGTAAACATGTCACAACCATCTGCAGCCCAGCAATCAGCCCAAGACAACATGAAGGCCTATCCCCTGCCTGCAGAGGGCATGAAGCGAGTCGTCGTGTATCTGGAGTCCAAGGAACAAGAGGACGACTACCGAATCGAACTCATGGTGGGCAAGACGGTTGAAGTCGATGCGGCAAATCGCTTTTTCTTCGGAGGTTCGCTTGAAGAAGAATCGATTGAAGGCTGGGGTTTTCCCAAGTTTACCGTCAAACAACTTGGCCCCATGGCTGGAACTCGTGTCGGTGTCGATCCGAACACCCCCAAAGTCAAACGCTTCGTACAACTCGGTGGCGAACCCAAACTCCTTAGATACAACAGCAAACTGCCCCTCGTGGTTTACGTCCCCAAGGATGCCGAAGTCAAACTGCGAGTGTGGGTCGCGACCCCTCAACCGCTAACACTCAATGAAGGCTGATCGATTGCGAGCAGCCTATGGATCACGCGATCTGCGAAACTGCAGTTCAAGCTGCAGTTAAGCCGCTTTGACCACCCGGGAATGCTTGGACCACTCGATCCACGAGTCGATTCGCTGTCGGTCAGGAGGGTTGCCGCCGCGTAGATACCGAAGTCCCTGCTTGGTGCTTGCTATCCTCGCAATCGCTTCATAAAGAGTATCCGCCGAGGCGTCCGCTATCGACTCGGCTGTCGAGTATCCTGCAGCAACCAAAAGCTGGGCGTCTTGGCCCCGAAGATTGGGAATTCGACAAACGAGCATCGACTGGCTTTTCCAAGCGTCGACGGTCGCGGCAGTCACCGCTTTTTCACCGATCGCCTGTGCGATATCCCCAGACTCTGCGGCGAGAAGATCGCCAATTGTTTTGACCCGAATCGCCTCAAGCTTTTCGGCCATTTTCGGGCCAATGGTCGGAGCATCGACAACCGGACTGCTCGCATCCAGGTAGAACTTCCAACTCGCATCGGATTTTCCAGCATAGATATTGAACTTGGCTACCGCTTGCCCAGCGTCCTCTCGGAAATCAGGATCGTCCTCGGCATCGTAGGATGCTACGAGGGCCGCTGACTCGGATCTCTTGGATTTTCGTTCGATCGAATCCCAATCGAAATCCATCGCGTCGATGCTGTTGTTGGACGCGAGTCCATGTTGCTGATAGACCGTTTGAATCCAACGCTGCAGACGAACCACCTCGCCACGAACAGCTGTCCTACGTAGCGATCTGCCTGCATCGGTTTCCAAGAACCTATGGATTCGCTTAGCGATTGTCAATGGATCGGTACTCCCGAGCTGCTTTGCAGAGAGTATGCCACAGGATACTAAGACCCTTGCATCAAAGACCCGCATCTGTGCAACTTGGCACATCAAGTCGGTAACCCCAAGGGTGTTCTGCAACCACTCCGTGCGCAACCCAGTGACAGTTGCAAGTCGCTGCAACGACGTACCGACGAAGTCGCCGACACGATGCACTCCAGCCGACCGAAGTCGACGAATCGTCTCGGTACCTAATCCGGGAACAGCGTCGATCGAGCTCTCTCGGGACAGATAATAAGTCTTTCCATTTCGATGGTAAACCATCGGCTCCACATAGGGCGTGTTTTGCGATTCCTCTTGCTGAGCTAACCAATCCAACTGTCGATTGATTTCGCTATAATCTCCTGCGACCGAACCTGAATACTGCACAACCGGTGCTCGATCCAAAATTGGATGCAACCCTAAGTCGGTGTCTGAATCAATCACGTACTGAGGCTTGGCATAACGGAGGTTTTCATGCACCCTAGCCACCGTTCCACCATGGCCTGCGATGCGCCGAGCGATGAATTCATCCGCCGTCGAGAGCAACACCTGCCAGCCGTCCCGCGAAAAATTCGATACCACATGTAGGATCTGCT
>JBJTAQ010000315.1:0-2568 GCA_046090945.1 Pirellula sp. | reverse complement strand
CCACGGGCCACCAAAGAACAACTAGCCACCTGCAGAGAGCAAATACTCAGTAACCCTCGCAACTATGTCGCTCAGCCAATGCTTGCCCTTTCGACGGTACCGACACTCTGTGGAGAAACACTCGAAGGTCGCCATGTGGATCTTCGACCCTACATCCTTTACGGCGAAGACATTTACATCGTTCCAGGTGGATTGACCCGCGTCGCCCTGGTCAAAGGCTCCTTGGTAGTGAACTCCTCCCAAGGTGGTGGGAGTAAAGACACTTGGGTGATGCGATCGTGTTAAATTTCCTGCCCAACGCTCGACGCTCTCTCCAATCAAACTTCGACAGACCAAGGAGATCCTAAACACTATGCTATCCCGTGTAGCGGACTCGATTTTCTGGATGCGACGTTACACAGAACGCGCTGAGAATGTGGCTCGTTTTATCGATGTGACTTTGAACCTAACCCTGGGACTCGGTGAACAGATCGACCATCAGTGGGAAGCGCTTATCTACACCACAGGCGACCAAGAAGGTTTCTTCGCAAACTATCCAAAGGTGACTCAGGAGGATGTAATTCGTTTCCTGACTTTTGACGAGAGCAATCCGAATTCAATCCTGTCCTGCTTGCAGTTCGCGCGAGAAAATGCTCGGCAAAGCCGTGAAATGCTCAGTAGTCCTATCTGGGAAGAACTCAATAAATTCTATTTGTTCGTACGAGATGCGAGGAATGATGCCCAAGCTGTGGAATCCCCTTTCGATTTTTTTGCCAAGGTTCGGCAGTTTGGCTATTTGATCGAGGGTGTCGTCAGTGGAACGATGTCTCACGGGGAAGCTTGGAATTTCGGTCGACTCGGTGCAATGCTGGAACGGGCGGACAAAACCTCACGCATTCTCGATGTGAAGTACTTTTTACTGCTGCCGAGCGTTCAAGATGTCGGAACCTCGCTGGATATCAGTCAATGGGGAATGCTGCTCAAAAGCGCTAGTGCGCTGGAGATGTACCGACGAAAATTCGGACGACTCTCTCCGAATCTTGTGGCAGCTTTTTTACTGCTCGATCGAGATTTCCCAAGAGCCGTACGCTTTTGCATTTCACGGGCGGAGCAATCATTGCTGCAAATCACAGGGGGAACCCAAGGCAATTACAGCAATCGCCCCGAACAGTTGCTCGGACGCCTGCGTGCCGAGTTGGAATTTCTGGATATCGAGGAAGTCATGGACAACGGATTGCATGAATTCATCGATGACTTTCAATCCAAACTCAACGACATCGGTGTGGCTATTTTCGAAAAATTCTTTCAAGTACAAGGCTAATCGAATCGATTGCACGAGCGAAGGTTCAAGCTTGTCGGGAAATACTCTCGAGCGATACCTCCTCGGCAATGACGGCCACGCAGTCACCCTGCTGGGTTTTGCAAGGCGACCGCCTGCATAGCAAGTATCCTTTCTTGGGCGATACAATCTCGATCGGATCCCGATCCGGTCGCTCCAGAAAGTGGATTCGCGCAACGACCTGTCCTGCTACCACGGGGCTTCCTAGCTCAAGGCAGACCTCAAAGATGCCGGACTCCGGAGCTAACAAATAATTTGCGGCATCCAACGCTTGGGTTAAAACAGTCGGGGGGAGTCCCATCGAAGCCCGATTTTTCACCGAACCTTCGAGAACACTCAGGTGACGAAGGACATTCACTAAACCGTCATGGGCGATCCGATGCACCGATGCTGGGATGGCTTCACCTCCCCCTAATTCCGTTGTAACCACCGTCTTGCCTTGATCCTCTGCCTCAACCGGCAACAATCCGCTTCCAGCAATGTCTGTGTATAAGAAACAGAAGTCGGTATTCCAGGCTAACATCGCATCGAGCATCGCTTGCCGTTGCTTCGGGTCCGATACAACATGCATATGAGAACAAGGGTAGAATTCCATGCTTCTTCCCCCTGAATGAATATCGATCACAGCGTCGGAAATAGGGAATAGCTCATGGGTCAGGAAATGAGCGATCTGACTCGTCACGCTTCCTTCGGCCTGCCCCGGAAATGCTCGATTGAGGTTCATACCGTCGATGGGGGATAAGCGTGTCGAGGCAAGTGCGGCTGGAAAATTCAAGGAAGGGATCAAAATCAATCTCCCTTGAACTTGCTCCTCACGGATCGATCGTGCAAGTTTCATGATGGCTACTTGGCCTTGGTACTCGTCCCCGTGGTTACCTCCAAGCACCAGCACAGTAGGCCCAACCCCCCGTGAAATCACGGAGATAGGAATCATGACGTTGGCCCAGCCCCCAAGGTTGTGAGAATACGGTACCTGCAAAAAACTCTGTTGCTTACCCTGCTGTCCAAAGTCAACTTGGGTTCGGATCATGATTGACTCCTAGTGCGAGACAATTTCGTTATTGCCATCTTCAGAACCCTCTTTCGGTTCAAACCAACGATAAATGCTGGGCAATACCAACAACGTTAAAATCGTGCACGTGAACAGTCCACCGATGACAACCGTCGCAAGTGGACGCTGTACTTCTGCGCCGGAACTGCTCGAAATCACCATCGGTATAAAACCCAATGCTCCACATGTAGCGGTCATG
>JBJTAQ010000314.1:0-4661 GCA_046090945.1 Pirellula sp. | reverse complement strand
CCATGGATGAAATCGGTTCGGTCCCTGTGGAGCCTAGTGTCCAACCCGAAGATCTCATCGAAAAGATCTCCGCTTACTTCCAAGAAGATCGCTCGGATTCCAAATCGACCGCAGAAGTCGAGCACTTGGCCGAGGGACCTTTCTGATCTCTTCTGTTGGAATTCCATGAGAGTGTCCCTAGACGGATCGACCAATTGGTTTCATCATGAACCGGATACAACTGTTCCAAAAACCATCCCAAGCCAGACCGATGACCAAACCCAAGATATTGTGGATCGACGGTGTCGGAAGCTTTGCGATGTGCGACTCAGACGAAGTCTCGATTGGACAGGCTTTTCCGGGGAACGACGTCGATTTGGCGATCCGTGGGGACATCAGTCGCAAGGCGTGCGTCATCCGTCGCATCGGCGAGGATCATTTGATCCAACCCTTTCAGTCCACCAGTATCGATGGCCAATTTTTGGATCGACCTACCATCTTAAGATCCGGTTCGATTCTCAAAATGGGCGATAGGGTGGAACTCCGGTACACGCGGCCTACGCTTCTGAGTGGAACAGGTCGACTGGAAGTTGTATCGCGTCATCGTTGGCAACCGGTACTCAATGCGGCTATCCTGTTGGGCGATTCCTGCATCATTGGACCAGATCCGGACTCGCACGTCGTATGCCTTCCTCCACGAGGCATCCAGTGGCAAGGTCGGTTTCTATGGATCCGCCAGGCCGACGGCTGGATTTGCAAGGGGGTCGACTGTCCTGGGCTGACGGTCGGCGAAAAACCTCAGAGCGCCCCGTTTAAGCTTGAAGCTGGCCAAAGAGTCCAAGCCGACGTGGCCAGTTGGACGCTAACAGACTCGTAAAAGTCTGGTTCTATCGCTGTTTTTAGGTGTCTTGGGGCCTCAAGTGCATTCCTAGCACTCGACACCCTTGCCCAATCGACCAAAATGATATTCCCGAAGCTTCTTTTCCGCACATCGTACCCTTTGTCAACAAAACCTGCCATGGAACGCCAAGGTGCTGCGATGAAATTTCAATACGGCAACGGCCAGAGCCCGCTCGATGGCTACGTCATCCAGCGCGGCATCGGTGTGGGTGGGTTTGGCGAAGTCTATTTCGCCGAAAGCGACTCGGGAAAAGAAGTCGCCCTCAAGCGGATCCAGAAGAACCTCGATGTGGAGATGCGCGGCGTCCGCCACTGCCTGAACCTGCGACATCCCAATCTAGTAGCGATCTACGACATTCGCTACGACGACCAGCAGCAAGGCTGGATCGTCATGGAGTTCATCGAGGGCGAGTCGCTCAGAGAGTATCTCGACCGCAGCAGCGATCCCGATGCAGGCCCCCTTCACGCTTACGAGCAAGGTAAACCCGAGAGGGTCCTGCCGGTCTTTGCCCAAATCGTCGCCGGTACAACCTATCTACACGATCAAGGGATCGTGCACCGCGACCTAAAACCCGCGAATATTTTTCTCGAAAAGGGTTTGGCCAAGATCGGCGACTATGGCCTTTCGAAGTACATCAGCGCCTCGCGAAGAGCCGGGCAGACCGAGAGCGTGGGAACGTTTCACTACATGGCTCCCGAGATAGGTAAGGGGGAGTATGGTAAGGAAATCGACATCTACTCGCTCGGGATCATCCTCTACGAAATGCTTACCGGCACAGTCCCATTCGACGGTGAGAGCACCCAAGAGATCTTGCTCAAGCATCTGACGGCCGACCCTGACCTGACGATGCTACCCCCTGGCTTGGCTCATGTCATCGGCAAGTGCTTGGCCAAAAATCCAACGGCTCGATACCGCGATGGTCGCGACTTGCTCCTCGATCTTGGCTACGAGTTAACTCCAGCAGGATTTGTAGCTCCAATCGTTGCAAGCACTCCGGTTGTACAAATAAATGATCGGGCAAGCGGGAACAGCATTCCAAACACAACGGTAAACTACAGCGCAAAAGGGGCAGAGCCGATCAAGCCGGTTCGCGCACCGTCAGGAAAGTCGCTCACGACGAGTGAGCGACTGAGTGCTTTTTTCACCATCGGTGTCGATGGCCACCGTGCAATGCTCGAGCGTGAACCGATCTACCATCGGCTCTCGAACGGCATCACAGCCTTCAGGAAGTCGATAGGAATCCCCACGGACAAAGACTCCCAGCACTGGTTCCTTGCGGGGTTGATCGTCGCCGTCGTGCTAGCCGTTTCGGGCGCGATTGCTGCAATTGGTCCTTTATTCGTAGCCTACGCGATTTACTACTGCCTGTGGTTTTTCAGGCATGTCACCGAACACGATCTTCGTTCGGCATCGATCGCCAAAGCCGCCGGCTCGGCGTTCTTACCTGAAACGGCCGAGTATCCCAAAGCGAGTGTTCAACCTCCGGTCGCCCCGGTTCGCAGACCGGTCAAAAAGGCGATCTCCTCGAAAGAAGCAAGACGGTTATGGAAGGCCCAGCAGCAACAGCAACTGGCTCATAGGAATATCTGGAATACTTCCCATGCTTGGTTCCAATCCTTGACCTTCTCAGGCTTGATCGCCGCTGTCGCATCGATCGCGGGTGGCTTTATTGCGGTTTCCAACGGATATCTATCCAGCAGCAAGGAACTTTGGAACTCCCAAGCACTAGGCGCGATCGCTTGGCTGGGCTCGATGTCGATCTTGTGCTCTTGGACCGTGGTCACCTTTGCTCGACGCTGGGAATCCAAAACTGAGGATTCGATCGCCTTTCGATTTGCCATGATGGTCGCAGGACTCATACTCGGCGCAATCAGCTTTCAACTCAGCGAATTTTTGCTGATCCCATGGTCCTCGATTCTCAACCCAGATTCTGAGTTTAGCCTCCAGTTTTTTGACAGTAAACTCAACCGAGCGTTGAAGGGATTCTACGGACCAGACCAATTGCCAAACCTAGCAGGCCATATGGCCTACTTCGCTGGATTGATGTGGATCGTCCGCTGGTGGCGTCAGTCCGAAACCCTTCGCAAGAAGAAATTCTCGATTTGGGCAGTCGTTTGGAGTATGCTGTTAGCCGGCTTGGTACAAGCCTTCTTCTACTTCCCAAGCCCCTGGTGTTTGTGGATGGCAGGGATCATCTCCTTGTCGGTTCAAATCGCATCACCTTGGATAGCCCCCGATCAACCTCAATTGGCCCAAGCTAACTACCGAGGGAACGATGCAAGAATCTGATTCAACATGCGTGTTACCAAGGAAGCACTCGTGGAAACGTCATGGACTGTCGCTCAGCTTACGCCTCGTAATGTGCCTAATCTGCGGTTTAGCGATCGCCCAAGAAGCCGAACCGCAAGAGACGCAAGGCTCCTATGAGGCGGCTCGACAGTCCCTTGGGTGGATGACTCGTTCACTCCAGCAGATGGCCGACAAACTCGATTCAATCTCCTCGAAACTCGATCCCAACGCCTCCGAAGAGGAGATCAATCGCGAGGTCAAACGGGCCATGCGCGAGGCGTTTGCCGATTTCCTCCCCGGCACCAACATTCCCACACCAAACACTCGCATCGGGCAATCTAACTCAACGACTTCGAATGTACCACTTGCCGAGGTCGGCTCGAACGCCAAGCAATTCGACTCTCCAATCTGGGATCAGTCCACACCAGCCTGGGTTAAAGACAGGGTGGTGGACAAAGAGGTCGTTCGTGTCCCGATCGAAAGTTCCGTCGAGTCTTCACCCACGGAATGCCGTGTTGCCATGGATGAGCAAATGGTCGAATTGATTCGCAAAGTCCTCGACGACCATGTGTTATCCCACACCCAGGCTTCTGAAATCGATCAGCTCACCCCCGAATACCTGACTAGCAAACTAGTCCGTCCAAATACTGAGTACGAACTCGTCCTTGATCGCCCCAGCGGCACATACCATCAACTTTGGCGGTTAGTACACATCGGCCCAGATCAGATCCAACAGATTCACAGATGGGAGAAGGAATCGGTTACTGCACAGCGTGTCAAAATCCTAAGCGGTTCGGCGTTTTCAGCACTGATGCTCCTTGCTAGCGCCTCTGGGATTACGGGACTTCTGGCCAAACGCTCCAATCGACCCAAAGCCTGACTCCCCTGCAATGAATTCACCTGACATCGATCAAATCCTCGTTGAGAGTATCCGCAGGGGAGACACCCAGGCCTGGGAGGATTTCATCAACCGATTCGAAGGTCGACTGCTAGCCTACGTCGGAACTCGACTTGCAGACCGAGCCCATGCGGAGGATATCGTCCAAGAAACCTTCATCGGGTTTCTCAACAGCCTCCCAAACTTCGACTGCTCGAGACCCTTGGAAAGCTACCTATTCTCGATCGCAGCCTACAAACTGACCGACCATTTGCGTCGCGAAGGGCGCCGATATGCAACCCAACTGGTGACCGCCGAAAACTCCAGCGACGCCATCCAGCGGTTACCCTCAGGCGGTCGTCAAGCCAGCAGTATCGCACGCTCGGCCGAGCAAAAAGACCGCGAAGAGGTCGTCTTGCGTCAATCCCTCGAGGATCAAGTATCCAAGTGGAAACAAAAAAAAGATTATCTGAAACTCAAATGTATCGAGATGCTGATCGTACTTGGTATGGGTAACAAGGAGACTGCGCAAGCACTCGGGATTAGCGAGCAACAAGTCGCCAACTACAAGTCTGACTTCATTCAACGAACTCGATCCTTGATCGCCAAACAAGC
>JBJTAQ010000313.1:0-7719 GCA_046090945.1 Pirellula sp. | reverse complement strand
TTGGTCCAGTGATCGACGAACGCATCGCTGCTGGTGAGCTCATCGATGACTCGCTCGCGTTTGACACGACTCTCGGTGGTGTCGGCCAAAAAGGCCCGGACGGCTTCAGGGGTCGGAGGCACACCCGTTAAATCCAGCGTGACTCGACGCAAGAAGTCCGCATCGCTGCAGAGCCCCGAAGGTAGGATCTTGAGCCGATCCCACTTGGCAGCAACCAATCGATCGATCGGGTTTTGAGAAGCGATAGGAGCCGGTGCATATCCATCGCGATTTCCCATGACCGTCAGCGTCGTGGCTGCATAAGCACCTTCGAAGCGGGCAAGCACGGGAACTTCGCCTCGTCGGAGGGCTTGGACTCGCGCCCCTTCGAGAATCGCACCGACTTCGGCGTTGCCCGATTCGAGGAAGGCTTCTCGAGTCACGTCGCGTGTTTTTCCGTCAGCGTAGGTTGCTACCACGCGGAGTTGTTGGATGCCGCCGGGCATCGGGATGACTGGATTGTTGGGGGTGACTTGGATACCCGTAACACGCGGAGTCCCCATGTTGAGCTTGGCACCACCTGCGATCCACTGCCGTAGGACCAATGCATGGTTGTCTCCCGGCTCGATCAATTTGCCGCCGACGTGAGGCACAATCCCCAACGGCTTGGTCAACATCATCGAGTCGATCGGCGAGGATGGGTTGATCCGTCGTCCTGCAAGGTCATCGCTCAGACTGCGGACATCGTAGCTTGGATCGTAACCGCGAAGCGATAGCTTGAAGCCGTTCTTGCCGGCTTGAGCACCATGACAAGTCCCTGCGTTGCAACCCAAGCGGGACAAGGCAGGGTTCACATCGCGGATAAAGTCCACGTCGAAACTCGCTGGGATCGTCGAGTGGACTCCGATCGATTGCTGGTGGCTCCCAAGAGCGACTTGGATCTTTGCATCTCCGGCGCGGATCGACTGGACCCAGCCGCGCTGCGATAACCAGACGGAATCGTTATCGGCAGAAAAGTTCGCTTGGCTCGTTGCATCGACCAACTCACCCGAGGTCAGTTGCGCCATGACGACGATTTGAGCCGAGTCGTTCCAAGCCCCAAAGTCGATGTTGGCTGGTTCAACCTGGATCGAAGCGATCTTGTCCAATGCGATCGGTTGGTGAGCTAGTTCCCCGTCGGCCTTGGGGGCTGGCAGAGTTCGTTCGGATTGGTGAGCATCACCGATGGCTTTGAGCCTGTCGGCCCGGAGTGTTGCGATCGAACTCTCATCAATCGTAGTTGCCGATCCTGCGGGTGTGACGTCGACATCGGCGATCAGTTGCGAGTCGGCGATATTCCAAACGCGTACATGGCCGTCGGAAGCACCCGTAGCGATGCGGCCTTGGCCATCGATCGCAATGGCATAGACGGCCGTATTGGGGACAGGGTAGGTACCTAGGACTTGAGGTTGCTCGGTGACGTACTCCTCGAGCTTCTTTCGTTCGGCAGGTTTGCGCTGAGCGGCGCGTTTGGCTTGGATCGCTTTGATTTCCGGCGGCATCTTTCCATCGACATCGTACGACCAAACTTTCACGACGCTTTGGTTGTCGATCGTCGAGGCGGCCGCAAGGTACTTGCCATCCGGGCTGATTGCGACCGAGAAGATACGGCCGGGCATCGGATCGAGTTGCCGGATCAGGTTCGCATCGTCACCGATGACGCGAGCGGTTTGCCGGAAGACCCGATAGATCTTGGGGGTACCATCCGAACCGCCGACGAGGACTTCGTCTCGTTCGGGATGGCGCGCAAGGGCTTGGACTCCCCCTCGGAGTGCACCCGGAGTGATCGAGGTCACGTTGTCGATGAAGCGTTCGGTTTCGACCTCGGTCAGTTTCACAGTCATGTCGCGAGCACCCGAGATCAGATGCTTACCGTCGACGGTAAAGACCGTCGCGCGAGGCCAGTCCTCGTGCGTGCGCTGATAGAGTTTTTGGTTCCCTTCCAGATCGAACGCGCGAATCGAGTTGTCCGCCATGCCAAGGGCCAGCATGGAGGAGTCCTGGGTCCATGACAGACCGAAGAGAGTGTCGCCACCCAAGAGGGTACTTCGGTGCAATTGCTTGTTTTCGTTATTCCACAACTGCAACTCGCCTGCCACCCCGGGTTCTCCGGCGGCAACGGCAAGCCATTTGTTATCCGGAGAGAATCGGACCGATTCAATACGAGGGCTCTGTCCGATCAACCGATGCTTGAGTTTCCAGTCCTGTGTACCCAGGACGAGTGTTTCGTAGAAGCCGTTGAGGGCTAGTTGCGAACCGTCCGGGGAGAAGTCCAAACTGAGGATCGCAGGTGGTCGGGAATAGACCGGAGGCTTCTCGTTGGTAAAGCGAGGACCGGTATCGACCACGTCTTGGACCGCTCCGGCAGCGATCCACTTTCGGATCGTTTCGATTTCGGTCGGTTTCAAAGGGGCAAGGTTCTTGGGCATTTCCGCTTTGCCATCGACCGGAGTGATTTCACGGACGAGGTTGCTCTCGTCGGGTTTCCCGGGAACGATGGCTGCACTGCCCGCTTCGCCCCCCTTGAGGAGTCCCTCGAAACTGGTCATCAGGTAGCCACCCTGGGTCTTGGACGTTTGGTGGCAAGCGTAACAGTTGGCTCGCAGGATCGGCAGAACGTCCTTCGACCAAGTCGGGTTGGCCGGGTCGGCGGCGTAGGCGGTCGAACCAAGAATGGTGCAAAGGGCAAGGAACCGTCGTATTGGGTGACTCATAGCAAGACGCATGAAAATCCCAGTGGAACTGGATTGATGGTTGGAAGGTAGGGATCGAGCTAGCAGGGGCTCGGAGGCAGGTGGGTCCAAGGCAAATCGCTGGAAAAACCCAGAACTTACCGATCCCCGAGTATAGCTTAGCCCGCTAGCGGGGTCAACTTTTTCACCATTTCGTCATAACGGGGCGAATCACCGCTTTAATGGGTGCTGGCGGGACACCGCATTGCTGAGGGTTTTTGTCAAGTCGCTTTTTAATGAATGCGCTCCGCGAGCGCATTTGCAAAAACGATGAGTTGGGATCGATTAATCGAAGCTTTAACATCGTCTCCTATGGTCTGTCGGCATGTTGCCGTAAGAGATCGATTTCGAAGTTCATTTGGTCCATGGATCGCTACTCCTATGAAAAAAATTTTTACAGATTCCACGTGGCAGACTTCTTACATCTTTTTGTTTTGCCTGACTCTCCTTTGCGGCCCTTTGCTCCAAGCAACAGATGCTGGAATGATTATCGGTTGGGGCAGAGATAACGAGGGGCAAGTAAGCGGAATCCCAAGTGGCACAGGCTACACAGCGATCGCTGCGGGGATTTGGAATGGTTATGCGTTGAGGGACGATGGGTCCATTGCAGCTTGGGGAATGGATGTTCGCGGTAGAATTAGTGAAACGCCCACGGGAGTTGGCTACACGGCCTTGGCGAGTAGCAACTTTAATTATGCTTTGCGAAATGACGGAAGTATCGCTACCTGGGGACGTGATGGCGAAAACCGGTTACTTACTCCCGTCTCGGGCACTGGTTACACAGCCATCACTACACAAGGATTCACAGGATTTGCGCTCCGTTCGGACGGATCGATTGCAGCTTGGGGATATGACGATTACGGCTTAACAAGTACCAAGCCGACTGGTAGTGGTTTCAAGTCGATTTTTATGAGCACACGTACCGCTTATGCATTGCGGACGAACGGATCGATTGCGTCTTGGGGTGATGATTCATACGGCCTGGTAAGTTCGACTCCGACAGGCACCGGATACAAATCGATAGCCTCATCCCCAGCCACAACGATCGCTATTCGTGCGGATGGCTCACTTGAAACGTGGGGTATCGATGTTTTTGGACTGCGAAGTGGTGCACCGACAGGAACAGGTTTTAAATCGGTGGCACTCATTAATTTTACGGCATACGCGATTCGTTCCGATGGCTCGATCGCTGGTTGGGGACAGTACCCTAGTGCTCCCTCAGTTACCGGTTACGCGACACTATCCGCTGGACAGTCTTTCATGCTCGCAATGCAGTCGGGGGCCAGCAATCCAAGTAATTCCCCGATTCCTGAACCGAGCACGGTTGTCATGGGTTTCATGGGAACGATTGCACTACTTGGACGTTCGGTTCTGAAAAAGAGACGGCTCTAATCGCCCAAGGTTTTTTACAAAAGAAATTGCAGGATCTGCGCAGAAATGCTAGCGATTTAGCATTGGAATTCTAGGCAACAGCATGGGGACTTGGTTCGTACCGCAGTTGACTCAGAGTTTCCATTTTCGCTAATCTGCCATGGAGGTCACAGGCGCTGACGGAACAGGAATTTCGTCTGCAAAATTTAGTATTCCAAGCAAACCTTGCATTCTATTGTCAAAGGATTCGACATGACTGCTTTTGGACAATCATTTATAGGGACAGTTGGCTCGGTCGCCTCGTATGTCATCGCCGATACGATGACGCTGCTGCGTCAGTCGTTTCCAAAAACGGTTCGTATCGAAACGACCAACCATTGCCAAGCTGACTGTGTGTTTTGCCCGCGATCGACCATCGGTCGAGCCAAAGCCAACATGAAGCAAGAGGTCTTCGAGACGGTTGTCAAGCAATGTGTCGAGGGGGGGACTCGGTTGGTCCATTTGCACGGGTACGGCGAGCCTTTGATCGACAAGCAATTGGCAGATAGGATCAAGTATTGCAAGGACCAAGGGATCCCGCGTGTGAAGATTTTCACCAACGGGGATTTGCTTCGGGGTGATGTCGCCCAGCGGATCCTGCATAGCGGACTCGACGAGGTCAAGATCAGCATCGATGGGTCGGATTCCAAAGAGTTCAACACCCTTCGTATCGGTTTGGATCACTCCAAGGTGGTCGAGAACGTCAAAGCGTTCCGCAAGCTGCGGGACGAGGCCAAGATGAAAACACCGATCATCGTCGCTGCGACGTGTCAAACCTCCAATCGCAAGCAGACCGAAGAGATGCTCGATGGCGTAGTCGATCACATCGACTTTACCCACATCCACAATTGGGGCGGAGCCTTGGGCGATGCCGAGCAGCAGCGCGTTCGCAAACCCTGCGACCGGCTCTGGCGCACGATGACGGTCTTGGTCAATGGCGATGTCGCCTTGTGCTGTCTGGACTACAGCGGCAAAGAAGTCCTCGGGAACGTGATGGATTCGCCGATGCTCGATATTTGGAACAACGCCCGCTACAACGAACTTCGCAAACTGCATCGCGAGAGTCGGCAGAGCGAGATCCCATTATGCAGCAATTGCACCAAGTGTTTCTTCTAAAGGTTGGTATCGATTCATTTGATCAAGTATTTATTCAATACGAAGCCAAGCGGCTTACTGGCTGTACCTGAGCGGATCCTGATCGTTAGGCTTTCGGCCGTTGGCGATACGATTCTGTCGCTGCCAATCCTGTGCGCACTTCGTCGGCAATTTCCCGATTCAAAGATCGCTTGGGTCGTCGGCGCAGGTGCATCGGAGTTGCTGCGAGGGCATGAAGATCTTGACGAGCTATTCGTTCTATCGAAACAGTCGCTGGCCTCTGCGAAAGCTTATTCGCAGTTCCTAGCAACGATTCGGTCTTGGAAGCCCGATACGGTGATCGATGCTCAAGGGCTTACCAAGAGCGCTTGGATAGCCCGATGCTCGGGTGCTACAAGGCGGATTGGATTGCGACGCTCGGAATTTGAAGGCCGAGAGCTGAGCACTTGGTTGAATAATATTTTGGTGGCTCCAAAACACCAGCATGTGGTACTCCGAGGCTTGGAACTGCTCGAGCCATTGGGCATCCAAGCCCCGAGGGTCGAGTACAAAGTCCCCCGCGATCCATCGGTTGCAGCGCGGGTCGAGAACCAACTTCGTTCCTCAGGGGCCTTGGATGCCTGCGAGGATTGGGGGATCATCAACGTCGGGGCCGGTTGGCCCTCGAAGATCTGGCCTACCGAGCGATATGCCTGTGTTGCGAAACATCTCGGAGAGCGATGGGGCTTGCGCACCTGGGTCGCTTGGGGTGGAGATCAAGAGCATCGGATCGCTCAAGAGGTCGTCGAGGGCTCAAGCGGTTGGGCAAAGATGATGCCAGCGACGCAGTTAGCAGAGCTTGCCGAGTGGATTCGGCATGCAAAACTCTTTGTGGGTTCAGATACCGGGCCGATGCATTTGTCGGTCGCCGTCGGTACTCCGACAGTTGCGTTGATAGGCCCGATGCCGAGCGAACGGGTCGGACCATTGGGTTCCGAGCACGTAACTGTTCAACGCGAACGCTTGACTCTCAAGCAAAGAGCGAATCGCAAGTCGGACATGCGGCCGATGCTTTCGATACAAGTCGACGATGTGATTCAGGGCTGCGATGCGATCATTCAGTCATTTCGCGAGCGTGGTACGAACTGCGGACAAAGGGACCTGATGCTACCTTGCGAAAGCCCAACGACTTGGCGATGAGCCGCAACTCTTCGAACTCCTCGGGAGGAATATAACGAACGACGGGCAAGTACCTTGGACCGGGTTGAAGGTATTGTCCAAGGGTCAGGAAATCGCAGCCGTAGCGCCGAAGATCGGCAAGGCATTCGAGCAGTTCCTCGCGGGTCTCGCCCAGCCCAAGCATCAGACCGCTCTTGGTCCTGATCGCTGGATTGCGTTCCTTGACTCGCGCGAGCAGTTCGAGGGTCCAGCGATACTCGCTTTTTGGTCCTCTGACTCGGCGATACAACCGTGGTACGGTTTCCATGTTGTGGTTGAAGACTTCTGGAGCGGCGTCGATGACGCGTTCAAGTCCATGCCGATGGCGGATGAAATCAGGAGTTAAGACTTCGACGGCCGCACCGGTCCGCTCGCGGACGGCAAGTACACATTTGTAAAAATGTTCACCTCCTCCATCGGGTAGGTCGTCTCGGGTGACGGAGGTAATCACCACGTGCTTGAGTCCCAGTCTCGCCGAGGCTTCGGCAACCCTCTGAGGCTCATCGTCTTGGAGGCTCTCTGGCCTGCCTCGGGAGACCGCACAAAAGCCGCAGGGCCTGGTGCAGACATTCCCTAAGATCATGAAGGTAGCGGTCTTTTGGGAGTAACACTCCATGCGATTGGGGCATTTCGCGTTCTCGCAAACCGTTTCGAGCTTGAGTTCACGGAGCAAGCCATTGGTGAACTGATTTCCGTTTCCCTTGGGGACTTCCCTGCGAAGCCAGCTTGGCAAACGCCGGCTGGGCTCGAAGAGTTTCTGCGATGCGGGGATCGTCCCGCCCATCGAGCCACAGCCACCGATCCGTGGGGCCGGATCTTCTGTGGCTTGGTTGGAGGCTTGATCTGGCATGTCAGCGAGCTTTGCGCCGAGGATTGGAAGGATCGGCTTGGGATCGTTCATAGGATTCCGCTATGGCATAATTGAAGTGCAACGGTGACTCTTCCGAAGCCCAGCACTGTAGCCCGAAAGGTTCAATTTGCAAAGTCTAAAGCCCTCGGGGGGGTAATCCGGAGCGAGGGGCAAGCACTCGGCGATGGTGCGTGTTCGATTTCCGTTTTATCCGATCCCGGTAGAGCTTCGAGTTGGAGTCGGGAAAAACCCCCATTTGGAGATGATCAGCTCGGTTTTTTTATTATATTACTGCTCGGGAGACCGACCCATCGAACGTCCCTGCGTGTCTTTTTTGTGCGTCTCGGAGTGCGATCAATGGGCCAGACGCTTGGCGAATTACCCCCTGCCCTAGTAGCTCAGTTGGATAGAGCGCGG
>JBJTAQ010000312.1:0-12496 GCA_046090945.1 Pirellula sp. | reverse complement strand
ATTTCGACGGAAGGCTTCGTAATGAAACGTTTGGAACCGGGGAAGTCATTTTGCGTTCGGAATCCGACGCAATCGTCATACCCGCCGGTTCGTCACATTGGGAAGGATGTTGCCAAGTGGTATTCGTTCGTGACAAGCACTACTTCGACAGTCCCGATAGCTACAAAGTCTTCCACGTCCGATCGGTTCGCTTGGGGGCAACCAACGGTAAGTACACCGAAGTGATTGCTGGTGTATTACCAGGTGAAGTAATCGCAACTGCCGGCAGCGACGTGTTGCGGGCTCAACTTCTTAAGAACAATCTCGGCGCGGGCTGCGATTGCGTCGCTAAATAGGAGACTGTAATGCTGAACTGGATTATTGATGCCTCACTTAAACATCGTGCTCTCGTCATCCTTGTGACAGTATTGTTCGCGGTCATCGGTGGATTCTCGCTCCAACAACTTGACATCGATGCGTTCCCCGATACGACGCCGGTGATGATTCAAATCAACACCGTTGCTCCGTCGCTAGCGTCCGAAGAAATTGAACGCCAAATCACGTTCCCAGTTGAACAGGCAATCAGTGGCCTCCCAAAATTGAGTCAACTCCGTTCGATATCTAAATTCGGGTTGTCACAAGTCGTAGTCATTTTCGATGATGGCGTTGATGTCTACTTTGCGAGACAGTTGATCAACGAGCGTCTTTCGACGGTCGTCCTTCCGGATGGTATTCAGCGTCCTCAGATGGGGCCGGTGTCGACCGGATTGGGTGAGGTATTCCACTATGTATTGGTTTACGATGGCGTTGACTTCTCAAAGGTTTCGCAGGAAGAACGCATAAAGCGGTTTACAGAACTGCGAACTATACATGACTGGATCGTCAAGCCTCAGTTGCGGTCCGTACGCGGAGTCGCGGAAGTGAATAGTTGGGGTGGCTACGAGAAGCAGTACCAAATTAGGCTCGATCCCGAACGGTTATTCAAATTCGGCCTGACCTTTGAACAGGTTTCTGACGCAATTGAGTCCAACAACGAAAATGTCGGCGGTGGAACCGTCAACGACGGAAGCGAAATGCTGCTCGTTCACGGAATCGGTAGAACGGTAAACCTCAAAGAGATCGAAGACATCGTCATCACTTCCGAGGATGGCGTACCCGTCCGCATTCGTGATGTTGCAGATGTGGAGATTGGTCACGAAATTCGTCGCGGTGCGGTTACTGCAAACGGTCGCGGTGAGGCAGTACTGGGTCTGGGTTTCATGTTGATGGGCGAGAATAGCCACCATGTCACGTGGGCCATTAAAGACAAAGTGAATGCCATTCGAGAGAGTTTGCCTCCGGGAGTAAAGCTGCAAACTGTCTACGATCGGACCGAATTGATCGATCATGTTATTCACACCGTTCAAAAGAATCTGTTCGAGGGCGGTCTACTCGTCGTGGCTGTTTTGTTTGTCTTTCTTGGCAATCTACGCGCGGGAATCATTGTGGCGATGGCGATACCACTTTCAATGTTGTTCGCCTTCTCGGGGATGCTGAAGTTTGGGATCGCAGCCAGTCTGCTCAGCTTGGGTGCGATCGACTTTGGGTTGGTTGTCGATAGCTCGGTCGTGATGATCGAAAACTGTGTTCGCCACTTGGCACACAATCGAGATGGACGAAGCCGACTGCAAATCATTCGCGATGCAGCAATTGAGGTCCGCAAACCAACCATGTTTGGGGAGTTGATCATCATGATCGTCTACCTTCCGATCCTAACTTTGGAAGGAGTCGAAGGTAAGCTGTTTCGCCCTATGGCTATGACAGTCATTTTGGCATTGGCTGGTTCGATGGTGTTATCGCTGACGTTGATGCCGGTGTTGGCAAGTCTTTTCCTGCCGAAAAAGATCGAAGAAAAAGAACCGCTGCTGATTCGAGTACTGAAGCGGCTCTATGCACCGGTGCTCCGATTTACGATGCACCATAAAACGATTGTGATCGGATCGGCGCTTTTGCTGCTCGTGAGTGTATTCGCTCTCGTTGCTCCTAACCTTGGCTCAGAGTTCATTCCTCGCCTTTCTGAAGGTGCCATCACACTCAACGTTGTGCGACTTGCTGGAACGACGATGGAGGAGTCGATTCGATACAACACTAAAATGGAGCAAGTGCTGCTGGAGAAGTTTCCGGACGAGATTGCTCAGATTTGGAGTCGGATCGGAACGGCGGAGGTAGCCACGGACCCGATGGGAACGGAGTTGACGGACCTGTTTATCACACTGCATCCACGAAAACAATGGAAGCGAGCTTCGACACAAGAGGAACTGACGACGCTCGTTCAAGAAGAATTACGAGATCTCCCTGGCCCTCGGCTTGCGATGTCGCAACCCATTGAAATGCGGATGAACGAAATGATCTCGGGAGTCCGTTCAGACGTTGCCGCTATCCTCTATGGTGACGATCTGGATCTGATGGTGGCCAAAGCATCGGAGGTCGAACGTGCTTTGAACTCGATACGAGGTGCGGCAGAGGTCAAAGTCGAACAAGTCTCTGGCCAACCGGTGTTGCAAATCCGAGTCAAGCAAGATGAAATTGCTCGATACGGTGTTACCGCGAGCACCGTTATGAATATCGTCCGCGCTCTGGGAACTCACAATGTCGGCGAAGTCTACGAAGGACAATTGAGATTTCCTTTGATCATTCGATTGCCCGAAAAGGCAAGGGCCGATCCTGAAGCAATCAGTCAAATACTCGTGGCGACCCCCAGTGGCGAACGAATACCGCTTTCGCGTCTGGCGACGATCGAGAAGGTCCAAGGCCCGAACACGATCAAACGCGATTGGTATCAAAGACGGATCACGATCGAAGCCAACGTTCGTGGTCGCGATCTGGGCAGTTTCGTTGCCGAAGCCCAACAAGTCATCTCACAGAGAGTGCAATTGCCTGCCGGTCGTTACCGAATCGAATGGGGCGGGCAGTTTGAAAATCTTCAACGAGCACAAACGCGACTGATGATTGTCGTCCCCATTGCACTGTTGATGATCTTGTCGCTGCTGTATATGACCTATCGCAATTGGGTTGATTCCCTGAGAGTATTCACTGGCGTACCGTTCGCTTGGATCGGCGGCATTCTTGCACTTTGGGTTCGCGACATGCCGTTCTCGATCTCGGCGGCCGTCGGTTTCATTGCTTTGTCTGGGGTCGCCGTTCTCGACGACATGCTGTTGGTCTCTACGATTCGGCAGTTGCGCCGCCAAGGAAAATCACTTGATGACGCTGTTGAAGAGGCAGCAATGACCAGGCTTCGACCAATCCTCATGACGACGTTGGTAGCTAGTCTCGGTTTTGTTCCTATGGCGTTTAGCGATGGCATGGGTTCAGAAGTACAAAGGCCCCTTGCTACCGTTGTCATCGGAGGTGTGTGCAGTGCGATGGTCATGAGCTTACTTGTTTTACGAGTCTTGTACGTAGTCTTTAATCTTCCGAGTGCTAGCCACGACGAAGATGGTGGAAACGATGATGGTCATCGTTTCAAACCTGTTCCCCCGACTGAACCAGAGGTCTCGCACGAATGGAGCTTAGACGGTCCGTCTGAAGCTTCTTACAAGCGAGAGCGATCGACAGTCTAACCCCTTGTTTCGGCAAAGCCGATGGAGATTTAAATGCGTTTGATTACTGTAACCCGCTGCTTGGCAATCGGATTGCTCGCAATGGGCGCGATTGGACTGAGTGGATGCAACGGCAAGACAACGTCCGATGGCGCAAAAACGACGACCGCGTCTGACGTGGATCACAGTCATGGTGGCTGGTGGTGCGTCGAGCACGGTGTACCGGAGAGTGAATGCGCCCGATGCGATTCAACTTTGGTCGCCAAATTCAAAGCGGCCGGAGACTGGTGCAAGGAACACGATCGCCCAGAGTCGCAGTGTTTCCTCTGCGGTCCAAAGCGATTCGAGAAATTTGCCGCGACTTACGAAGCAAAAACCGGACACAAGCCACCAAAACCTGCTGAATAGATCCAGTACGAATCATTGCAAAATCGCGGTCCTGCGGAGGAGTCCTAAATGGCCGCATTTTGCATGATTCGAAAGCTAAACTTGTGTTTTTTTCCACCCAATGAAAGGATTCTGAAAATGCACCGTGTTTCCCTATGTCTCTTGTTCGTTTTGGCAACGACTGCTATCGCGATCCAGCCATCCGAGGCATTAGCTGCGAATACGAAAGGTTCAACGACGATTACCTTGAAAACGCTCGACTGCGAGAGTTGCGCCAAGAAGATTGCTGCAAAGCTGTCTGAAGTGGAAGGCGTTGATTCGGTCAAAACGGATGTCAAGTCGAAGGTAGTTGTCGTGACTCCAAAGAAGAATTTAGGATTGTCGCCGCTACAGCTATGGGAAGCGATCGAGAAAGCAGGCAAGGAGCCCGTGAAACTGACTGGCCCTGGTGGAACTTTCACATCAAAACCAAAGAAATAGTGGTTGTCACTGCGTGCATCCTTCGTCCTGTGCTTCACAGGGTGAAGGGTGTACGAGTGCGTCCGTTCGGAGTGCTTACATTTTGAGAATCCTAACTGTGCAAAGAAACTTCTCGCGATTTGCATTTCCTCAAACCGTTTTGGCTATAACGTTATCGCTTTGCCAGTTTGGATGTGTGAATCGTCAGGAAAAGTTATACACCGAACAAGATTCTTCACCTCGCGTCGAACCTCTTCAACTCACCGACCGGACGTTTCAAGACACGATCAGAGGAGGTGATCAACTTGTGTTGGTCGACATGTGGGCACCATGGTGTAGGCCATGCATTCGAATGAAACCTACGATTCAAGAGCTTGCCCAGCAATTGACGGGTAAAGTAATTGTTGCTGAATTGAACGTCGATCAAAACCCATTCATCAAGGAGAAGTATCAGGTCAACCACTATCCAACGGTATTGATTTTTAGTCGAGGGATCGAAGTGAAACGACTCATTGGTACTCAATCCTCAAGCATCCTTCTCGATGCCTTGGAGGCTGCAAAGATCGTTGACGATGGTATAGGCATCGAGAGATGATGCCGACATTGTGGACAAATCAACAAGAGAAGCATACTTTATGAAACTGCAATATTATATTAAGGGAATGGACTGCGCTGAAGAAGTTGCGCTTTTGAAGCGTGAACTTGTTCCACTGGTTGGAGAAGAATCGATAGCTTTCGACTTGCTCAATGCAAAGCTTACGGTAACGACGAATGATTCAAAGATTGGACAACGTGAGATCGTGGAGGCGATCGCGAGAAGTGGGCTAAAGGCAGTACGCTGGTCAGCAAAGTCTGAGACGACAGTCGATTCGTATTGGACTAGGAATCAACGAACGCTTTTAACGTTTGCGAGTGGACTGGCTGGACTGATTGGATTTCTGATCGAGTGGCTTGGAAGCGGGACTACAAACCTTGCTTTGTTATGGTTCGCAAACGCCTTTTATGCGGTTGGGATCTTGGCTGGCTGCGGTATGGTCTTTCCTAAAGCATGGCAGTCTTTGGTATCTCAACGACCGGACATGAATCTTCTAATGACGGTTGCTGTCATCGGTGCGGCGGCGATCGGTGAATGGTCCGAAGGAGCTACGGTCGCCTTTCTGTTCTCTCTGTCGTTACTGCTGGAATCATGGAGCGTTGGGCGTGCTCGCAATGCCATTAGCAAGCTGATGGACCTCAGTCCGCCGATGGCCAATGTCAAGCTACCGGATGGTCGATCGAAAGAAGTAGCCCCCACCGAAGTCGAAGTGGGTTCCATCGTCGTCATTCGCCCCGGCGATAAATTGCCGCTGGATGGTAAAGTCGTATCGGGTGCAAGCAGTATCAACCAAGCATCGATCACCGGCGAAAGCGTGCCTGTCGAAAAGAAGCTGGGCGACATGGTCTTTGCGGGAACGGTCAATGGTGATGGATTGCTCGAAGTGCAAACGACCAAACTAGCCGAAGATACGATGCTGGCTCAGATCATCAACATGGTCGGCGATGCCCAGTCAAAACGTGCTCCTTCGGAGATGTGGGTCGAGAAGTTCGCCGCGATCTACACACCGGCCGTTATGATCGCGGCGCTGTTGATCTTTGTCATTCCGCCAACATTTTTTGGCGGCTGGTGGTCGGATTGGTTTTATCGATCCCTGGTGTTGTTGGTCATCGCTTGCCCGTGTGCGCTGGTGATCTCTACGCCGGTCAGTATCGTCGCGGCGCTTGCTTCGGCTGCAAAACACGGTGTGCTCATCAAGGGAGGGTTGTATGTGGAAATCCCGTCGCGGTTGAAAGCGATTGCACTCGATAAAACTGGAACCATTACGCAAGGCAAACCAACGGTCGTAGAAATCGTCCCGATGAACGGACATGACGAAACCGAACTGCTTATACGGGCGGGTGCTCTTGAGCAAAGCAGCTCGCATCCTCTTGCCCAAGCGATCCTCGCCGAAATCTCGAAGCGAGGGCTCGCGCTTCCGTTGCCTGAACAGTTTGAGATCATTCAAGGCAAGGGGGCACGAGGCACCATCGATGGCAAAGCCTATTGGCTAGGTTCGCATCGCTATCTTGAAGAGCGCGGTCAAGAAACGCCCGAGGTTCACAATCGGTTGGAAGCTTTGCAAAACGCCGGTCGCTCGATCGTCGTGGTAGGCAATGACGAGCATGTTTGCGGGTTCATTGCGTTGGGTGATGCAATTCGCGAGGAAAGTGTCGAAGCCATCAAGGAACTTCACCGGCTCGGGATTGAAAAGGTCGTAATGCTGACGGGCGACAATGCGGGGACAGCGCAAGTGGTCTCAAAAGCAGTCGGCATCGACGAAGTTAAAGCTGAATTGCTACCGGAAGACAAGGTAAACGCAGTCGCCGATTTGGTCTCGCGATATGGACAGGTCGCCATGATCGGAGACGGCGTGAACGACGCACCAGCATTGGCGAGAGCTTCACTAGGAATTGCGATGGGTGCCGTCGGTAGCGACGCGGCGATCGAGACCGCCGATATCGCCTTGATGTCGGATGAACTGGCCAAGGTGCCATGGCTGATTGGTCATTCCAAACGAACGATGCAAATCATCCGTCAGAACATCATTTTTTCCCTTGCCGTCAAAGCAATATTTGTTGCGCTCACATTGATGGGAACATCGTCGCTGTGGGGAGCTATTGCCGCCGATACGGGTGCATCACTGTTGGTTGTCGCCAACGGGCTGCGATTACTCAAAGCGTAATGCTACCAAAGATACTGAAATGCAAATCCATGGGACGTCGACGTAGATTGCGAGATAACGCTCCAACCTTTTTTTCCGGTATCGGTTTGTTGAATCGCTGAAGCGGATTGAAACACAATGGCTCAATCAAGGCCGATTTGCGATGTATCGTGCGCATCGTCGTTGACGCGAGAGAGTGGCCCAAACGCAGAGACAGCATACTATCCTGTTTTTTTCCATGTTTCGTCCGTCATCTTCGCCGCCGTTATGAACGGTCGAGCAGACATAAATGCGTGGCCGCTGACGCCGTTATTTATTTCGAAGCGGATGCCAATTGGCTGAGTGTCCTGTTTCGTATGGTCGAGATCCGCCCGTCAACCGTTGGGTGGCGACCAGTGGTGCTGCGCCGACGAAAAAGGCGCTCATCGAACGCTCGCCACACATGCCCTCACCAGCCAGTGTTGCTGATTGGCAAGTAGAATCGCAATAGCGATCTGCGAGTGAAATTAGGAAAGCCTGGTAAGATGAGCACAAACAGCAAAGAATTTTAGAATCAAAGAGATGTTCCAAACTGATGACTGACTTCGGGCATGCCGAAGAAGATGAGAGAAATGTTTCTCGCACCAGAGGGACAAAAGACTTCCTACCTAGCAAAGGAATGCTGGCGTGTTTTATCGGTCACTGGGATTATCGCGATGGCTTACAGCTTGGATGCTGATATGCTTTATTGCGCCCCAGGACGTTTGTTTGTCTTGCTTGGTCACGCGGCTGGCGGCGAGCGATCGCGTGGAAGACACCTATTGCGATTGCTGCGGCGTTGTTGGTGCAATGGATGAGACTGGCGATGATTACGGATCGCCTATCCAAATTCCATATGATGATTCCAATTGCCCATCATGCATCATGAAGAGCATGGGGATTATTTTGAATCCTGCCGTTGAGGTCCAACGTCAGCCCGAAGAATTCAGTGCGTTCTCAGGCGTACTGAGCTTCGAAGCAGTAGCTTTCGGTTGCAGACTTGTGGAATCCGCAAACAGCCCGCCTTCAGACTCGCATCAGGTCTTTCATCTGCGCATTTGAGCGGAGCCTCACTGTATCAACGTTTTATGGTGTGAGCGATTGTCTTGATGTTGGCTGGATGTGGACAAAATGAAAAACAACCTCTTTTATTTAGCAGCCGCCTTGTTGGCCGGCTGCGGCGGATGCGCGTCAGATAACCATCGTCGATCAATGGATCGACGATCCACACATGCCTCGCATGTCACGCCGGCAGAAACCCAAACGGCGATATCGAGAAGTGACCTATCGCCTTTGGCAGAACCGGTGGTGATACCAGCCAGTGGGTTGTTGGACGATAACGCTTCGGGCGAAGGCAACGCAGTGGTCGCAGCCGTGGATACGATTCCACAAAACACGCCGATCGAGCCGCCGTTGCCTACATCAAATGGCATGACGTTAGAGCAGTTAGTGACTCTTGCGCTCGATAACAATCCCGCCGTGAAAGAGCTTGCGGCTACGACTCAAAAGGCGGCTGGATATCGAACACAGGTCGGCCTTTACGCGAACCCTACGGTCGGCTACCAGGGACAACAGCTTGCTGATCGTGGGACAGACCAACATACCATATTTGCTGAGCAAGAATTCGTAACTGCTGGAAAACTCGAGCTCAATCGTCGCGTTCAAAACGAAGCGTTGCGAGCTCAATTGCAAGAACTGGAAGCTCAAAAGCTGCGAGTGTCGACCGATATCCAGACTCTTTACTATCAGGCCCTTGGTTATCAAAAACAGCTTGACTTAATCAAGGAATTTCGCGCCTTGATGGACAAGGGTTTTGAGCTGGCTCAACAGCGATTGAAAGCGGCCGAAGGGTCGAAGATTGATGTTTTGCAAACCAAAGTCCAACGTAATGAGATTGATCTTGCATATCGACAAACCCAAGCTCGCTACGACGCAGCCTGGCGGGAAATCGCGGCAACTGCCGGTATGCAAGGACTCACGCCAATGCCACTGGTCACCGAATTTCCATTGACGTCCGAAACGATGAGCTGGGATAGTGTGGCATCGACCATAGTTGCTTCCAGCCCAGAGTACGCAGCGTCCCAGGCTAGGATCAGCCAAGCACGGGCGGAACTCGCTCGACATGGAGTTCAAGCGGTGCCCAATGTTACGACTCAGTTTGGTGCAGGGTACGATAATGGCACGGACTCGGGCATGATGAACTTGCAAGTTGGCTTACCGATTCCAGTCTTTAATAAGAATCAAGGGAATATCGCAGCCGCAAGGGCAGAATACTGCCGAGCTGTGATGGAAGCCAAACGGATCGAGAATGCGATTCGAGCTAGGCTCGCCATCGTTTCAAGCGATTTCGAGACATCGTTGGAAGCGGTAAATGTTTATGGAGCGGACATTCTACCCGGTGCCAAAGAGGCTTTGACGCTCGCGGAAACGGCTTACAAAGCCGGCGAGATGGATTTCATCCAATTGTTGGTTGCGCGGCGAACGTACTTCGAATCGAATCTTCAGTATGTGAATGCTCAATCGCAACTTGCTTCGGCGCGAGCCAAAGTTGATGGCTTCGTTCTCTCAGGATCTTTGGACGCGGTTATCGATCGAAGCGGCAGTGATTCGCTTCGCGGATTGACGTTCGGACAGAAGTAGTTGAAGGTTGAGCGTTGAAGGTTGAGGGCAAGGACGCGTCTCAGCTCTAAACCTTCAACTGTCAACTTGACGACATCAATGTCAAAGTGATGACGACCGTGATTGCAGAGAGTTGGCAATCGGCTACGATTGAGCCAAAACACTTGCTTTTCAACAAATTTCTGGTTCATCGACGATTGGTACGCCTCTTGCGACTGATGCTAAGCACTGGAAGCGATTTCTTGCTTCCAACATCCCTTGGTGGTGCTTTGAGGAGCAATCGAATGAAAACACTCTACGGTTTGGCGGTCTTTGGTTTGGTGTTGTTGTTCTCCACGACTGACGCGAAAGCTCAATATCCTTCGTACGGCGGCTATGGCCAAAGCTACGGCGGACATCACTGGCATGGTGATCATCACGTCTTGCTGCCGCAAAGCTATGTTCAAGGCTATGGTAATGGCATTTCAGCTTACGGCTTCAATAACTCGATTCCCCAGCAGTACAGCAGCAACTACGCCTACCCGCAGGCAGGCGTTCCTCAGGTTTCGTCGTTCTATTCCAACAACTATTACGTTCGCCCAACGTATTCCCATCACAGTTGGCATCCAGGGCATTACTTGTTCGGACACCACTAAGATTCGGAACAGAAAATGGGGAATTGAGAATGGGGAATTGAGGAATTCGCTAAACGCCAATCAACGACAAGCACTCAACGTCCCAGATTTTGAGTCAATTTGCAGCCTTTGGCCGTCCGATCAATATAGCAGTCGTACGGTGGATTTGGTACGATCAGACGATCGAGTCGTTTACTTCAGAGACTAGTTTGTGTTCGCAGCAGCAATTCATTACCTTACGCTCTTCGCCTTCTCCGTACATGCGGCGATGGGCTGCTGCGCTCACCACCATCATCATGCCGAGACTGATGCTTGCTATGCAGTCCATGCACAGGACGCTTGTCACCACGAGAATGATGACTCAAAGATCCAAATAGAGGCTGGAGGTCACGAAGGCTGTTGCCACCACGGGCAGATCGAAACTCATGGAAATGAAGGTGACAATGAGCATCAAGATCAATCGACCTGTGATGGTTCACACGATTGCGACGAACCAGGCTGCAACTTCATCGCTGCTACACCGGAAACGCTCGACGTCGTATCATCGTTCACCTGGGTAGTCGCTTACATCGGTGAGCAGTCGTTATTGTCCCAAAGCGTATTGGTTGGAAATACCTTTGGCGTCCAGCGACGCGACCAATGCGTGTTGCCTGGGAGCTCACGTGTCCATTGCATTCTCATGCAATCCTGGCAGATTTGATTTCTTTCTATCGTTACAGTGCTCCTGTTTTAGCTAGCCCACGCTAACTTTCGAGCGCTATCTTCGAAATCAGCAAGCTTGATCGTCCCGTGGACTTTCGTTCTGAATCACATTGATGCGGACGAGCCTTGGAGACGTCGTTCGAGCAGGTACAACCGTGAATTAGCTTTTCGCCAGTGCGATCGCTAGCCACGATTCAACAGATTCCATTTACAACCTGATGTCGTGTGAACCGCGCCTTGGCACTCAGGAAATCTGCGGCTAGGAGAAAAACCAAATGAGATGGATTGTTGCCAGACTCAACACGAAGAAGACCCTAGGTATGGCCAGTGTTTTGGTGGTGATCGCCTTGGGAGCGACGTACTCACTATGGTGGCCGACTTTCTCAAGCTTCATCGATCGCACGCTACAGCAGCGGCGTGCCGTGAATGCACCAGTTGATGAACATGCCGGCCATGACCATGGTGCTGAAGGTCACGAGGATCACGCTGGGCATGATCATGCTGCACACGACGAAAGCACGGCCCTCGAATTGAACGCTCAAGCGCTCAAAAATCTTGGGCTGTCCAGTGACTATTTGAAGCCAATCGAGCTCAGCGACTACAAACGCACGATAACGATCCCTGCTATCGTCGCCGCAAAGCCAGGACGAACACAAATTCGAGTTTCGTCACCGCTCAGTGGGGTGGTGACCCATGTTCATGCTGTTACTGGCGAAGCAGTTACTGCAGGGACTCTACTCTTTGAAGTCCGATTGACCTATGAAGATTTGGTAGACACGCAAACCCAGTTCCTTAAAACGCTTAGCGAGCTTGATGTCGAACGACGCGAGATCGCCCGATTGGAAGAAGTGACCCAATCGGGAGCTATCTCGGCGAAGACTCTGCTAGAGCGAAAGTATTCAAGGGACAAAACGGAGTCGTCACTTGCCGCTACCCGTGAAGCACTCAAGCTTCACGGACTTTCTGCGGCACAGATCGCAACCATCGAAACCGAACGCAAATTACTTCGTGATCTTGCCATTGTGACCCCAGACATTGATTCACATGACAAGACCGAAGAAATGCGATTGAGTCGATTACCTTTCCGGCCTGTGTCGTTCCAAACCGAGCAAGTACGTCGACCGGACCTCACGTCGCGCCCACTCATCATAGAGGACTTGAAGATCCAAAAAGGGCAAGGCGTGATGTCAGGCGAAATGCTTTGTTCTTTGTCCGATTTTTCGCAGCTCTACATTGAGGGTCAGGCGTTTGAACAAGACGCACCGACAGTCACTCGAGCGGCACAGAATGGTTGGATGATCGATGCGATCGTTCAATCGACTTCAGGACAGGAAGTTGTCCAAGGACTAAAACTGGCTTTCGTCGGCAACTCAGTTGATCCAGCCACTCGAACGTTATC
>JBJTAQ010000311.1:0-8456 GCA_046090945.1 Pirellula sp. | reverse complement strand
TCCCGGCGAACGACAAGTGACGCCACCAGCCGACGAATTCGAGGTTGCGATATTTCTTCTTCGAGCCAACTGCGACGAAGAGACCTGGACCTGGGACGGGCCATTGGTTCATTGCACCGGCAAACCGGTCGGCGTGCTGCGATCGAAGAAGAAATATCGCAACCTCGAATTCGTCGGCTGGTGGCGTCACTTGTCGTTCGCCGGGAACTCGGGCTTTTTCCTCTGGACACCAGATAGCGCTCTTGAAGGCCTTCCTCCGAATCGATTGCCCGATGCGGGGATCGAGGTCCAAGTGCTCGATGCCGGTTACACCGAGCAATACGAAAAGAGTTCAGGCAAGAAGGCAACTTGGTTTACCACCCATGGCGATATCTTTCCTGTAGGAAGGTCAAAGCTCAAGCCTTTCCCGCCTCTATCTCCAGACGGCTCGCGAAGCTTCCCCAAGGGTAATTTCTCGAAGCCTTCACCAGAGTGGAATTTTTATTACGTGCGCGCGATCAACGGTGAGGTTCGCTTGTGGGTCAATGGCCATGAAGTCTCCGGAGGCGCAGAGGCAAACCCCGCCGAAGGATATCTGTGTTTGGAATCCGAAGGTGCCCCGGTTGAGTTTCGCAACATTCGAGTCCGGGAGTTGCCGTGAGCCAAGAGCCCAGCGAACTGGACCTCTACGACTTCGAATTGCCCCGGGAACTGATCGCCCAAGACCCGCCGCCAAATCGAACCGACGCCAGGATGATGGTCATCGATCGCAAGTCGGGTTCGATCGAGCACGCTTCGGTGCGAGATTTACCCGATTACATGAGGGCCGGGGATGCGATCGTTGTAAATGATTCACGCGTGATCCCTGCCCGGCTAGTCGGCTACCGAGCGCAGACTTCGGGACGTTGGGAAGGTCTGTTCCTGCGGGAGGAAAACGGAGTCGCAGAACTTTTGTCCAAGACCCGAGGCTACCTGCAGTCGGGCGAAAAAATCATCCTGCGAGATTGCGAGGGACGCGAGGCCCAGAGTCTCTCTGTCGTCTCGCATACCGCTGATGGGAATGTTCTGTTTGTTCCCGACCCTCAGGTTCCCTGGTTGGATCTACTCGAGCAAAGCGGACGGATTCCCTTGCCACCTTACATCCGTGATGGTCAGATGACCGAACAGGATCGCCAGCGATACCAAACGGTCTACGCGCGGAGTCCCGGCTCGGTCGCTGCACCAACGGCGGGATTGCATCTGACCGAAGACCTATTGAAGAAGATTCGACAAGCGGGAGTCGCTTTGGTTAGCGTTACCTTGCATGTGGGGCTAGGAACGTTTCGACCTGTCTCGGTCACTAGGCTCGATGAGCACAAGATGCATAGCGAATACGCACAGATTACCCCGAACGTAGTGCGAAGGCTTCAGAGTTCCAAGGCCGAGGGGGGCAGGATCCTGGCCGTCGGCACCACATCGGTCCGTACACTGGAAACCTCTGCTTTGCGTGGCAACGGTCAGTTGATCGAGTGGTCAGGTCAAACCGATTTGTTCATTCGTCCTGGGTTTCAATTCCATGTCGTCGACCGTTTGCTTACCAATTTTCATTTACCTCGCAGTACGTTGCTGGTGCTCGTGAGCGCTTTTGCGGGCCGGGAACTGATGCTCGAAGCCTATCGCAAAGCAGTCGAGGAGCGTTACCGGTTTTTCAGTTACGGCGATTGCATGCTGATTGTATGACGATTAAGAAAAAGTCGAATTCAAAGACTCTCTCACCCTGGTTGGGATTGGATATCGGTGGCGCGAACTTGAAACTCGCCCACAGCAATACCGAGCTTGGATGGTCCAAAAGCTTACCGTTTCCCATGTGGAAAGAGTCCGCATCTTTAGCATCGAGATTGGCTGGTAGCATCGACGACTCGCCGGAGTTTCATGGGATTGCCGTGACGATGACAGGGGAGTTGGCCGACTGCTTTGCAACGCGGGCCGAAGGTGTAGCATGCATACTGGATCAAGTCACGAGAGTGTTTCCAGCACCGCTCGTTTATGTCTATGGGGTCGATGGACGTTTTCGCAGCCCGAGCCAAGCAGCCAGAGATCCGTGGGTCGCTGCCGCCTCGAACTGGCATGCACTGGCAAACTGGTCGCGCAGGCTTTTGCCGAAAGGGAAACCCTCCACCCGGGACGCGTTTGGAGTACTTGTTGATATCGGTTCGACGACGATCGATGTCCTCGGATTATCGACGCAGGAAGTCTTGACAAATTCCAAGACCGATTCGGATCGCCTCAAGCGTCGCGAGCTCGTTTACACCGGAGTCGAGCGATCGAACTTGTCAGGTCTGCTGCGGAGTGTTCCACTTCATGGGAAAACGTGTCCTTTGATGAATGAGCAGTTTGCGACTACGCGCGATGCTTATCTGTGGCTTGGATATCTCGACGAATGCGATACCGACACCGACACGGCCGATGGCAAGCCGGCCACACGGCATTGCGCACGCTATCGGTTGGCACGGGTGGTTGGAGAGGACGGCTCGACCCTTGCGGACTGTGATATCGATGCCATCGGTCAGAGTGTGATGAGCAAGCAGGTCAAACTGCTTCGCAGGTCGCTTGAGAAAGTACTGGGGCGAATTGGTGATGCTACGTCCATCACGTCGATGATCTGTTCGGGGCATGGCAGCTTTTTGCTTCGTCAAGCTCTCGAGGATGGGTTGCTAGCCAATCGCTTTGGGCTCACCGAGCAGATATGGCTTGAGGATAAACTTGGCGATGGGCTTTCGCGGAGTGCGCCGGCGTATGCCGTCGCACAACTCGCCGCCGAATGCCTGCAGGTTTAAATTGCGAGGGAAACATTCCTTAGTCTCCGGAACTTCATCACCCATGATGGTGTTCAATAGAAATCTATCAGTAATTTTGCTTTTTTAGGGGTTCGAGCATGGTTGCCTCGCGTGCGTTACTCGTTGTTGGGATTCTCTTCGGGTCTTTCTCGTTCCTTGGGCGAGACCGAGTCCAGGGTGAGGACTGGCTCCGTTTCCGAGGGGATAATGGCAGTGGTGTTGCTCAGTCGACCAAGTCGCTCCCGGTGGAGTTTAGCGAATCGAAGAATCTGAAGTGGAAGGTGGATCTTCCCGGGCCTGGGCATTCTTGCCCGATTGTTGTGGGAGACAAGGTCTTCGTGACTTGTTGGAGTGGCTATGGGACTCGGGATGGACAGGACGACCAAGCGGCGTTGAAGCGGCATTTGATATGCTTTAGCAAAAAAGATGGGGGAAAGCTTTGGGAGCAAACCATCGGAGCGAGTTTGCCAGAAGATCAGTATGGAGGAATGTTTGCAGAGCATGGGTATGCGAGCCATACACCGGTCAGCGATGGTGAATCGGTGTTTGCATTTTTTGGAAAGTCCGGCGTGCACGCATATTCGCTTGATGGGAAGGAAATGTGGAAAACCATGGTTGGCGACGGGCTTGATCCACGCCGATGGGGATCGTCTTGCAGTCCGATCGTTGTGGGAGATCTGGTCATCGTGCTTGCATCTGCCGAGAGCCAAACGCTTTTTGCGCTGAACAAGAAGACAGGCGAAGTGGTCTGGAAAAAGGATGCCGAAGGCTTTGGGGGAACATGGGGTACACCTATCGTTGTGGACAATCCACAAGGCGAGAAGGAACTGGTGATAGGGGTCCCTTATGAAGTCTGGGCGTTTGAACCGCAAACAGGCAAGTTTCGATGGTACGTAAGCGTTGCCGATTCCGATTCGTACTGCTCGAGCTTGATCGCAAATAACGGTTTGGTCTACTCGATAGAGGGCCGAAACGGAGGGGGGTATGCGATGCGGACGGGAGGAAGTGGCGATGTCACCAAAGCGAATGTCATTTGGGAAAAGCCACTGCGCAACCGGATTGGAACGCCGATTTTGGTCGACGGAAAACTCTTTTACTTCTCAGGCCGAATCGCAAAATGCGTCGACGCTAACAATGGCCAAGAGTTGTTCGAGGCTCGATTGCCGCAGGGCAATTCAACCCAAACTCCACAATCTGGTGGGCCTGGCCGAGGTCAAGGTCGCAGAGGAGGCGGTGGCATGATGGGTGGCCAAGATTATTCCTCCCCGGTCTCAGGCGATGGAAAGATTTATTACGTGACTCGTGCTGGGGATATTCATGTGATCAAGGTTGCCGGCAAATTCGAATCTTTGGCAGTCAATCGCCTGACCGACCAACCGGAAGATTTCAGCGCCTCTCCTGCGATCTCTGACGGACAACTCTTTATTCGCTCGAGCCAGCGCCTCTACTGCGTTGGTGAGTAAGCGATTGAGAGGTGTCGCCTCGCCCAAAGGGTCGCATTTCCCATTCATTCGAGCCGGATCACTTTTTCCTCGTCGAGCAATACCAAGGTGACTTGGACCATCTCAGGGTGAAGGGAGAACTGCCGGCAGAGAACTTTGCGGTAGAGTTGCAACTGGGGCGAGTGATGTTCAACTCTTTGGGCTATCCAAGTCTCCAGGTTGACATTTCCCGGTCTTGAATCGGTTTTGTAATCGATCACCTCGGCTCGGATCACTCGGTCTTGGTCCCAACCTAGTACGCATCGGTCGATGATTCCTCGAATCAATTGATCCTCGATCGAGATCAGGAATCTCCGCTCGTTGCTGACTTCTAACCTCAGATTGCTGGGTTGATGCCAAGCCTGATAGCGTTCTTTGCCGAAGACTCGGCGGATCGCTGGGGATTCGCAGTAGCGAACAAAACGACTGTATTGCTGATCGAATTGCAACTGCATCATCTCATCCTTGGTCAAAGAGCTAGCAGCGATCTTCATCAATTTGTCCTTGTCGATCTCAAACTCTTCGATCCAAGTGCGGACCTCTTCAAACCATCGGTGGATCAACTTGCCAATCACGCTCGATGCTGTGTCTTCGGGTTTCCATAATTGGGTCAGAGACTCAAGCGACTCTGAGCTAGTTTGCTGGCTGGGCGCGATCCACTGGGGGTTTCGAAGCAAGGTGTTTTCCAGTTTCAGTCGCACACGCAGCGCGTCGCCTGGCTGGGTGGCTGTTTTCGTCGATGCAGGCTGCTTGGCAACCATGCGTTCGACCCAGTCCACTTGGCCATTTCTGTAAATCATCACACCAGGTTCAGCGCTGGTCTGCTCATTGGCAAAAATCGAATGCAGAGCCGACCCCCACTGCTTGACCGCACTCTTGTTAGGCGATGCGTACAAGTAGAGCGCATGACGTGCGCGGGTCAATGCTACATAGAATAAGCACAATGCCTCGCCGAGTTGCTGATAGCTAGCCTCTTGGCATGCGACTTGCCATTCGATGGGCAAGTACATTTGAAGGTTTTTGTTGACATTCCGCATGATCGAGATGGGAGGACCCACACGGCTATCCCTCATCGCGACCAATCGAGGTGCTTGCCGAATGATGCTCTGGTCGATTGCTGGAACAAAGACCGCATCGAATTCCAACCCTTTGGACTGATGGATCGTCATGACTCGCACCACACTCTCGGCTTGGGTGGCCACGCGTGTCGTTGCGATACGGTCGATGAACTCATGCACTAAGGATTGTTTAGCCGAATCGAATCGATAAGCCTCATCGATCAATTGCTGAAGTCTCTCTTGGTCTCGTTGGCTACAGTGTGGGGCGATGCAGTTGACCAATAAACTGACGGTTCCCCCAAACCCGAGCGTATCGAGTTGGCTCCGCAATTTGGATGAGAGTTCGGTGGCGTCGGCCGCAGTCTCTTGATCCCAAAAGGACTTTAGCGGTGAGTTCATCAGGTGGAAATAAGCGAGTGTGTCTCCAGAGTGTTCAGCAAGTTTTAAGGCGCTCAGGATCACCAGTACTGGAGCGGTGTCGGTCAGCGGATTTCCCCCTTCCTGGCTGGCTTCTACTCCTCGATCTCTGAGCAGCGAGATCATTCTGGCGACTTCGCCGTTGGTCCGCGTCAGAACCCCGATCGTGACTTGATCGCTACGGCGGTGCAGTAGAGCGATCGCATCGGCAATGTCGAGATAAATATCCGTCTGAATCTTTTTCTTCTTTGGATTGGGTTCCTCGGGTTCTTCGCCTTGGTCCTCTCGGGCTTTTGCATTCCAGAATTCGACGAGCCCTGGCAAACTGGTTTTCTGGGTTGAATGGTCGACAAAGTACCTCTCGACCCATTTGGAAATTACGGGATGCTGACTGGATTCCTCACGTTTGTTCGAATCGTCGGAAAGATAATTCGGATGCTGGGCTAGCCCCCGAAAGACTTGATTCACGAAATCCATGATGATCGGTGAACTGCGATAGCTCTCGGAGAGTTTCTGTTGCTTGATATTCTGAACTTGTTCACCAACCGATTCGAGGATCTCCGAAACACCACCTCGCCAAGCATAGATCGCTTGTTTAGTGTCTCCGACGACAAAGAATGAGGTCCGTTTATTGGCGTTTGCCTGCTGGGCGACGATCGCTTCAGCAAAGGGCTTCAAGATTTGCCATTGGTTGGGCGAGGTGTCTTGGAATTCATCCAGCAGCAAATGATCGATGGAACTGTCGAGCCGATGGCTGATGCTCTGCATTTGTGGCAGGGGACCTTGTTTGCCCGATTCCTGATGCTCTTGTACCAGCGATCGCATCCAGCTTGCAAGTCGCTCGGCAATGTCGGAAAAGGTGACGACGCGGCGCGTTTGTTTGAGTTTGTCGAGCGCCTTATGGTAATGCTTGAGCACCTCGTGGGAGGCTTCGTTTTGGATCCTTCGGATTGCAAAAAACTCGGTCTTGGCTTTCGCGATCAGCACGCGCAGAGCGATCACTAAGTCTTTTTCAATATCGTAACCATAGTAGGTCGGCGCGTCGCTCAGGCAGGCTGAGACCATTGTCATCGCAAGGAACTCATCCCACTGTTGCGAACGAAACGCCGCGAGAGCTTTTTCTTTTCCTTCCTTTAACCGTACCTTGGTAGGTGTAATCGCCTCGATCCTCTTGGTAGCTTGAGCGACCTGCGAGTCCTCTGGACCTTTGGGCACATGGATCTTGGCCCACGCGTCCTCGGGGGCTTGGCGGTACAACTCGTAAGCGTCGGTGATGAGGTTTTCGACCTCGACCCTGACACCTCGTACCGCCATCCCCTTGGAAAGCTGAGATACCAGTGTTCGCAATTGCGTGTGGTCGATCATGTCGAATAGCTGCGTGATCGCATCGCGGATGAGAATCTCCTCTTGGGCGGTATCCAAAAGAGTCCACCCTGGAGGCAGTTTCAGCTCCAGTGCAAAAGATTTGGCAAGTTGGGAGTAAAAGCTATCGAGGGTGCTGACCCGAAACCGGTGCAGGTGCGAGCACAGGCGAGACAGTTGGTATCTCGCATGGGCATGGTCGATTTTCATCGGAGCAACGATCGATCGTACGCGCTCGAGTCCCTCCGAGGTGCGGCTTGCCTGCGACAACCAATCCAGGATTCGATGCAGGATTTCGCCGGCGGCTTTGCGTGTGAAGGTGGTCGCTAAGATTGAATCCAAGGACTGATCGGTGAACAGCAAGCGAATGGCGCGCGAGGCGAGCTGGTAGGTCTTTCCCGTCCCGGCTGAGGCCAGAATCATGCTCGGTTGAAACCATTCGTCCAGCGGGCAACCCTCGGCGAACGCCGGTTCCACCGAAATCATCCTAGGGAGGACCGGACCCCTTGCACCTCGGGCTATCGGCTTCTTGCGATCGGCAGTTTGGCTTGGATCAGCCTCTTGCTGAGCGTCAGATTTCGATGAGGAATCTTCGGAGGGTTGGTTCGATTGGGGCTCAAGATTTGGGTCCCACGGTCGTAACACGGTGCGCTGTGTGATGAAGCGATACTCATCCCATTCGAGTACGAGGTTGTCACTTGGTGGCCAGAAATCCCCCTGAAGTACTCGATCGGCTAACTCCTTGGCAGACGCGATTGCTGCGCGGTGCTCTTCTAGAGTGAAATCAGCCTCGATGAATTGCGTCTCGGCGGTATTTTTAGGCAGCAGTATATATCCAAAGCGGACTCTGCTTAGGTCTGTATACCCGAGCGACTCGATCAAGAGTCCATACAGGGGCAATTGCCAATCGATCCACTGGGTTCCCTTGAGATGGTTCTTTCGAGGCTCTTCGGTATTATCCCCGGTCTTGTAGTCCCAGACTGCGATTTCGCCGGTTTTGATGTTCACATCGATTCGGTCGATGCGACCATGGATTGTCATTTGTCCGTGAGGAAGTTTCCAGACGATCCCTTTGGCTCGGTCGACGTTGTGCTCGATGTGTTTGATCCGCCAACCATCGCGTGCCCGCAGGGCTTGATGATGGGAAAACTCTACAAGTCTCAGTCGGGCTTGTTCGATCTGCACGACCAGAGCAGGGGGAAGCACGGATCCGAAGTGGACTTTCACCCAGTCATCCAGTTGGCCAGACAGCCAATCGCTGATGAGTTTCTCATCGGTCGATTCCGCAACCGGGGAATCTTTGAGACCCTCGAGGACCGAGTGGACCATATCGCCAAACCCGC
>JBJTAQ010000310.1:0-4293 GCA_046090945.1 Pirellula sp. | reverse complement strand
TTCCGGGGCTGACCGAGGAGATGATCGATTATATGATCAGCTCGATTGCCGATTATTGTCGACGTTAGAACGGGTTCGGTTTACCATTGACGGATGATTGGCGGTAACTTGATGAACGTATTGATCACGGGTGGTTGTGGTTTCCTGGGTTCCAATGTTGCTAGCAGCTTCATAAACGATGGAGTACAGGTAACGGTTGTCGACAAGATGCTCAAGAGTGGGTCTTGGGATAATCTGCGTTGGCTCGAGCAATTGTCTGGCTCGCAAAGCAATTTGCGTTTCTACGAGGGGGATATCTCGCAGATCGATTTTTTAGAGGGGGTTTTTTCCAATCGAGGTCCTTTCGACTACATCTGCCACTTGGCAGGTCAAGTTGCGATGACAACATCGTTAGCTGACCCGATCTCGGATTTCAAGACGAACGCACTCGGCACAGTGAACCTGCTCGAAGTGACCCGAAAAAGATCCCCAGACGCTTTCGTCGCTTTTAGCTCTACCAATAAAGTCTATGGGGATTTGAAGTCACTGGATTATGGAGAGACGCCTACCAGGTTTTTTCTTCGAGGATTTCCAAACGGGATCGATGAATCGATGCCATTGGATTTCGCCTCTCCGTATGGTTGTTCGAAAGGAGCCGCCGATCAATATGTCCGTGATTGGAACCGAAACTTTGGGCTCAAAACAGTGGTTTTTCGTCACTCTTCGATCTATGGAGGACGTCAATATGCAACAATCGACCAAGGCTGGGTTGGATGGTTCACTCTAAAAGCGATCGAGCAGAGGCAGCACCGGGACAAAGGCCAACCGGTTGAAGCCTTCACGATTTCAGGAACCGGAAAGCAGGTTCGCGATGTACTGCACAGCGATGACTTGATACGTCTGTACCGGGGCGCCTATCTGAAGCGAGAGACCTGCGCCGGTGAGATTTTTAATATCGGGGGTGGACTCGCAAACAGCATGAGCCTAATCGAGCTATTTGAGAGCCTTTCGAGTTTGTTGGGGCTTACGGAAGGATTGGTATACAATCAGCTTCCAAGACGGCAGAGCGATCAGGATTTCTTTGTGGCGGATATTTCCAAAGCTCAGCGCATTCTCGAATGGAGTCCCAAAGTCTCGGCAGCCGAGGGGCTCGAGCGGATGATCCAGTGGGTAGAATGTCTATGAAAGTATCCATCGTTACAGCGGTGTACAATCGCGCAAGGACGCTTCCCGACACGATCGAGTCTGTTCTGAGTCAGACTCATAGGGACATCGAGTATATCGTGATCGACGGGTTATCCGATGATGGAACCGCGAATGTCATCGAGCAATATGCGGATCGGATTGATCATTATCGACGAGAGAAAGATCGAGGTATCTACGATGCCCTCAACAAAGGGATTCGGCTGGCTACTGGGGATATCGTTGGGGTGCTACATGCAGATGATTTCTTCGCCCATCAGGAGGTGCTGTCGCGAGTGGTCCAAGCCTTCGAGGAGCATTCGCGGGTCATGGGGACCTATGGCGATCTAATCTATGTCGATAGCCACGACACCGCTCGACTTGTACGTACGTGGCGGTCGGGGGACTATCAGCTAGATCGGTTCCGTTGGGGTTGGATGCCACCACATCCGACGGTCTACCTCCGAAGGGAGTGCTATGAACGCTTTGGTGTCTTCCGCGATGAATTCCATCAAGCGGCCGATTATGAACTCCTCTTGCGAATGATGTTCGTCCACAGGATACAGGTCCATTACATCCCTGAGACACTTGTTTGCATGCGAGTCGGGGGAAAGAGCAACGCCACGTTGTCCAATCGAATCAGGGCAAATCGAGAGGACGCGAAAGCGTGGATTGTCAATGGAATCCGGCCGCCAGTCGGATTGCGTTTTCTTAAACCATTTCGGAAATTGCGGCAGTTTTTAACAAGTGGCTAAAAAACCGTTGTTTTTATCTAAATGACTTGCCCGATCCACTGCAGGAGGGCCCCGCATGCAACCGATTCGAGTAGACATTGGGGTAGCATTTCCATAAGATTGGTCGTCAAGGGCGGAAATGCTATCTTTAGCAAGACCGGAAACCGCCCATGCTGACGAAACTGCCGGTAGGCGAGGATAGTCGAGTCGATGGACAGGCCTAATTTACAGTACGGATTCGACGACGCGAATTCCATCGGACGTGGTTCAGGAGTCCCGGAAGAACCTCCGATTCCAACCATTGATTTTTACGGTGCCCTATGGCGCCGCAAATCGGTGATTGTCCTGCTGTCAATCCTCGGGGCTGCAGTCTCTAGCTTGCTTTACACGCAAGTCACACCGGTCTATGCATCGATTATGAAGTTGATGCTTTTCGTCCAGGCCCCTCCGAGTGTGATCAACGGGGAGGTGGTTCCTCAAACGGTCTCCTTGGAAAAGCATCGGGTCTTGTTGTCCGGTCAAACGGTGTTGGCCGAAGCGATCCGAAACGGGCAATTGGACAAGCTATCAACATTTCAAGGTGCGGATTCGCCAATCACCGACTTGCGCAAGATGCTCACGATCTCGCCGGTTGGCAAGGATCTGACCTCCGACGCGTTAGAGATCATCTGCGAGGGTAAGTTCAAGGAGGAATTGCCTGGGATTTTGAATCAGGTGGTGGCTTCATACATTTCAGCGATCGAGAAGGATTCAGAGATATCAGGTAAGGAGTCGGTTGAATTGATCGAGCGACTGCAGCGCTCGTTGGTGGATGATCAGAAGACCGACCAGGAGCGGTACTATCAGCTTCTCAAGGAGTTGAATCTGACTGCAGAGAATGATAAGGGCCGTTGGGTAAATCCTTATGTGTCTGAAATTGAAAAATTGCGGCTCGAGCGGGACGAAATCCTTCAGGATTTTCGCGATGCGGATCAGCAACTGCAGCAGATCCAACTCGCGATGGATCCGGAAAACAAGCGAGAGGACCTTCTGAGGCTTGCGGTTATCGAGGGTCGTAAGTATTTCAATTTGGATAAACAGGATCGCGGCATGGATTTCCTGAATGGGATGTCCGAGGAGGATCGACTGCGATTGATGCGGTACGAGCAACGGATGGAAGCCGCGAATGCGGATGTGGTGGCTCTGGATTCAGACCGTGTGGAAACTCAAGCTCGATATGGTTCGAAGCATCCGCAGGTTGAATTCGTCGAGGCCAAGTACCAAGCAGCCGTAGCTACTCGAAATCGACTTAGTCAGGAACTTGAGACCTTGCGCGGCTTTCTCAAGCGGGAGCAAGAAATCGAGAGCAAAGGAGGTGCGCTTTCGGAAAAGACACGCATCGCAGGAAGTGAATTGGTGGAATCCTACGCGGAAACTCTCTCCAAGGAGGTGCGGACCAGGGACAGCGATATCCTTCAAATATACGCTGCGGCGATGTCAAATAAACGGGACCGCGCCAAATACAACTTGGACCGAATCGCCGAAGACATTCTTGAGTTGACAAACAAGTCGACGGTGATCGCTGGCGATATCACCGAGCTTAACATGCTTCGAGATCAAATCGAGGAGCGTCGGAACACTGTTGGCCAAATCTTGGAAAAGCTATCTGCAATGAGAGCCATGTCGAACTCCTATTCGGCGACCCGAGTGAAAATAATCGATGAGGCGTCTTATCCGCTCCAAGTGTTTCCGAAGCTCTGGAAGTTTTTGCTGGCAGGGCTGACATTGGGTGGATTGCTAGGGTGCGGGCTTGCTGTATTGATCGACCATTCCGATTTGGCTTATCGCACACCGATCGACATCCAGGAAAACCTCAACACTCCGGTGCTGTGCAAGATACCTAGGATCAAGAAATCCAAGTTGCCGGAGGGATTTGCAGGTTCACCGATGCTCGTCGCGACCCATCAGCCTAACTCTTCGGTGTCGGAATCTTTCCGAGCCGCTCGGACCTCGCTGCTGTTTACCGCTGCGCAAAATGGCGGGAAAGTCTTCATGTTCACCAGTCCATCGCCTGGTGACGGCAAATCTACAACGATCGCAAACCTAGCAATATCTCTGGCTCAAACCAACAAGAAGGTTTGCTTGGTAGACGCTGATTATCGACGCCCGCGAGTCCAGCAGAATTTCGGGGTTCAGTTCGAACCGGGTGGGATGCAATACCTCGAAGGGAATTGCACGTTGGATGAGGCGGTTCGACCATGTGAATTCCAAAACAATTTATGGTTGGTGACAACCGGTGGGCGGCCAAAGAATCCTGGGGAATTGGTGGCTTCTCACTCCTTTGTGGAGTTTATCAATGAGTTGAGAAATCGTTTTGATTTCGTGCTTATTGACTCCCCTCCGGGTATTCCCGTGGCTG
>JBJTAQ010000309.1:0-5093 GCA_046090945.1 Pirellula sp. | reverse complement strand
CTCGAACGGGCCTTGCGGTCCTGACGTCGCTGTCGCAACTCTTTGATCAAATCCACAGCCGCTCCAATCGCTTCATCCGCCTTGCCTTCGGTCAAGCCGCTGGCCACATCGATCAGAGCCGCAGTTCCGGGGGCCTCGTCTCCCAGGGCTGCACTGACCAGACTCAGCAGATCCGCCGAATCGCCTCGCAGAGCCTTCCAATCGACATACGGAGAATCGAGTGTGCCGCGCACAGGTAGCGTCACCTGGGGGACACCAATCTGCTGAACCGATTCGCGCCGAGCGAGCATCTCCAGAGGGACCGGGATTCCTAACCCGACGCTCAGTTCCCGGTCGATCAGTCCCACGGTCCCTGAAGTCGATAGTTGCAATCGTTGATCGATTTTGGGGAATCCGACTTGAACCCCCTGATGCTCGACCCGGCCCTCGGCCAACTGGACTTGGATGATCGATCCGTCGATGAAGACCAACTCTTGAGGGATCTCGGTCTTGCGCAGCCTCGAAATCATATCGATGATGTTCACAACGATCGGCTCGGACGGGCCGCTTCGGACCTCGTGCAGCGTCAATTCAGCCCGACCCTTGGCATAAACCGGTTGATCGAGCGGAATCTCTAACTTGTCAAAATGCAGAGAGACTCGGCCATCAAACCAAGCGGACTTGGAGAGCAGTGGGACAGCCCGGCCGAGCCCGAGTCGTACAAGTTCCTGAGTGACCTGAACCTGATCGAGCAAGGTAGTCGGAGCAAACTCCAAGCGAGCATTGCCGTCAAGCGCAAGGTAATGCAGATCCAGATCGACCGGAGGTATCACGAGCAACTCCTCACCCGTTTCCTGCCTTCGCACACCCACGGACAGGTCGTCGACAACGACCTGAACATCCAGCTTGGGCTTGCTTTTGTTTCCAGGTTGCTTGGAGGCAAGTGTCGAATTTTCGATCGACCGAGCAAGCTTTTCCAGGTTCGACGAATTCTCGAGCAGTTCGATGTCGAGCTTTGGATTTCGGATCGTCACGCGGCCTAGGTCGCGGCCGTTGAGCAGATAACCCATCAGCGATCGATTCGAGGCAATCGAATCGATCGACAATAGGCTCCGAGCCTTCTCTGGCGCATCGACTTGTTCAAGCTCGATGCCGTGGATCGCCAGTGGCCGAAACCAAGCGAACTGGGCCGAATCGACTTTCAATCGAAAACCCTCGATCTCTAGCTGATCCACCAGACGCTGATAAAGCCACTTGGAACCTAGGATTGACGGGATCGATCCCACGAGCCCGACTAGGCCGACAAGACCTAGAAGCAGCCAGGTCGACCATCGCTTGAGCCAAGGTTTCGCGGCGTGAGCTATCGGTGCGTTGTTTTGGCTCATGAGGAAGGTTCGCTGCGAGGGGGAATTTCTTAGAGGCTGGTTTTATGAAAACTCGATCCAATCGGAGTCGATGTAACGCTCTTGCGGTTTAAATCGGGCCTTGTAATTCAGGTGCGAATTCTGCTCAACGTATAATCCGAGGTAAACCCATCGCAGTTCAGAGTCCTGCGCGAATTGAATCTGCTTGAGGACACTATAGGTGCCCAAGGATAGTTTGCTGTGCGCCGGATCGAAATAGGTGTAGACGGCGGAAATGGATAGGGAGCTGACATCGATGATCGATACGGCGACCAGGGCATCCTCACGGTAGAACCGTAATTCATAGGTCGACTCGCAGCAGGAATCGACCAAGAAACCTTCGTAATCGTAGGCTGCATAATCCCCGTCCCCGTGGGACAGATCGCGCTGGCCACGATGGAGATTAAAGAGCTTAAGCCGTTCATCGGAATATTCCGGTCGTCCGATTTGCATCGTGAGCAAACGGTCTCCTCGATTCAAGGCCCGACGCCAGGATTCGGTCCAGCGAAACTTTGCAACATCGATTCGGACCGGCTCGCAAGCTTGGCAGCCATCGCAAGCGGTGTAATAAGCGAATCGACCCGAGCGACGCATCCCTGATTCGAGCATCCGATCAAACTCGTCGTTCGTCACAAGTCGCTCCGGGACAATCAATGGCATCCTTGCGGTTCGATGCGGTAGATACGAACAGGGATGCTCATTGTCGATGACAGTGAGAATCGGCAGACTCGGCGGTGTTCGATGCTGGGTCTGGTCCTGCATGGATCATCCAAACGTTTTTCCTAGTGCTTTGGCAATCACACTACACCGGTTCATCATCTCTTGGAACTGGGAAAAATCCAGAGACTGATAGCCGTCGCTCATGGCTTTTTCGGGATTCGGGTGCATTTCGACAATCAAACCGTCGGCTCCGGCGGCCACGCTCGCGGCGGCCATGTCGGTCACCAAATACGAATGGCCTGTTCCGTGGCTCGGATCGACAATCACCGGCAAATGGGTCTTGCGATGCAAGTACGGAACGGTCGCCAAGGGTAGGGTAAAACGCGTGTGGGTTTCAAAGGTCCGAATTCCTCGCTCGCAGAGCATCACATCGGGGTTCCCTTCGTTGAGGATGTACTCGGCAGCGAGCAACCATTCCTCGATCGATGCGCTCGGACCACGCTTGAGCAGTACCGCTCGACCGCTGCGGCCGACGGCCTCAAGCAGTCGGTAGTTCTGCATGTTTCGGGCACCAATTTGCAGCACATCCGCATACTTGGCCACCAAGGGGACATCCTCGGTGCTCATGACCTCGGTAACGATTGCAAGTCCTGTTTCTTGTCGGGCTAGGTCCAAGAGTTTGAGCCCCTCCTCCTTCATCCCTTGGAATGAGTAAGGGCTGGTACGGGGTTTGAATGCTCCTCCACGAAGTGCCGTGCCGCCAGCGGCCTTAACCGCCTTGGCACAAGCGACGATCTGTTCCTGACTCTCTACTGAGCATGGACCTCCCATGACTCCCACCGCGCCCCGACCTGCGCGAAATCCGCGAACTTGGATCTGCGTCGCTTCGGGTTTGAGTTCCCGAGATGCCATCTTATAAGGAGCCAAGATCGGCATAACTTCCGAGACTCCGGGAAAGCTTTCGAACGACTCGACCTTGACCATCCGTTCATCACCAACCGCGGCGATTACCGTCCGTTCGGTTCCTCGAATGACGTGGGCTTTGAGCCCGAGTTCCTGAACTCTTTTAACGACGTTTTCAATCTGTTCGCTGGCGACACTTTGGTCCATGACGACGATCATGTTTTCTTCCTGTTAACTTGGACGGGATGTGGGGTTGGTAGGTTGGCTTGGGGCCTAGCCATCCAACAAAAAACCTCAAGGTCGATCGGCCTTGAGGTTTGCGTTGTCTGGATCTCGATTCGTTCCGAAATCAGCGCCGGGACCTCTGTGGCCGGTTCCAAGGGTAACCGGCAAAAAAGGATTTTGGTCGATCGCTGAAATATTTCGGTTTCATAGATTCCAAGTATCTGAGAGGATTCAAGGTTTTTCAAGTCCGACAAGCTCGATATGCCTTGGATATTCATGGAAATCATATTTTGGCCTGGGTTTTGCTCTGTGAGCGATGGATCAAGCTTTTCGACTGCCAAGAAGACCCATTTGAGGTTCCCTACCTAGGAGACGTGAATATGCCATTCCGCATGGACAAACTGACCATTAAAGCCCAGGAAGCCATCGTCGGCGCTCAGTCATTGGCCGCTTCCCAGGGGAATCCAGAGATCGAGGGTCTGCACCTGCTGTCGACCTTGTTAGACGACCCTGCTGGCGTAGTTGTCCCGCTCCTGAAGAAGATCGGAACCCAGCTTGATAAGCTTCAATCGACGACGGCTAGTGAATTGCAGCGACTGCCTCGCAGCAGCAACAACCGGCAGCCAGGCATCAGCGGAGCCCTTCAGCGGAGTCTCGACGCCGCCGCCGCGGCGGCCGAGGGGATGAAGGACGAGTTTGTCAGCACCGAGCACATGCTGCTCGGGCTCGTCAAAGCGGACAAAAACTCCTCGGAGTTGCTTCGCCTCTTTGGCGTTAACGAGAAAGAAATCTTGCAAGGCTTGCAAACGGTGCGAGGAAGCGCTCGGGTCACCGATCAAAGTCCTGAAGGGAAATTCCAAGCCCTCGAAAAGTACGGCGTCGACTTGGTCGCTCAAGCTTCGAAGAACAAACTCGATCCGGTCATCGGTCGCGATAACGAGATCCGCCGAGTGATCCAAGTCCTATCGCGCAGGACCAAGAACAATCCGGTCCTTATCGGCGAACCGGGGGTCGGTAAGACCGCGATCGCCGAAGGGCTCGCGCAGCGTATCGTCCAAGGGGATGTACCGCAATCGCTCAAGAATCGACGCGTGATCGCGCTGGACATGGGGGGACTCGTTGCGGGTACCAAATTCCGAGGCGAATTCGAGGAGCGGCTCAAGGCGGTGATTCGCGAGGTCAAAGATGCCGAAGGAGAGGTGATCCTCTTTATCGACGAACTTCATACCGTCATCGGGGCCGGATCGGCTGAAGGGTCGAGCGATGCGGCGCAGTTGCTCAAGCCCGAGTTGGCTCGCGGTCAATTGCGTTGCATTGGAGCAACGACTCTCGACGAGTATCGCAAGCATATCGAAAAGGACGCTGCGCTCGAGCGTCGCTTCCAACCCGTGTACGTCGGCGAGCCGAGCGTCGAGGACACGATCTCCATCTTGCGCGGACTCAAGCCTCGTTACGAAACCCACCATGGAGTCAAGATCCGCGACTCTGCCTTGGTCGAAGCCGCCAAGCTTTCGCATCGCTACATCGCCGATCGATTTTTGCCTGACAAGGCGATCGATTTGGTCGACGAAGCGGCCGCGCGATTGGCGATGGAACGCGACAGTGTGCCGACCGAGATCGATTCACTTCAGCGCCGGCTACGGCAGCTCGAATTGGCACAGCGGCAACTCAAAGACGAGGTCGACGAAGGAACCGAAGAGGCGCTCGAAGAAGTCGAAAACGAAATGGCCAGTGTGCAGAAGCAAGTCGCCAGCTTGCGCGAGCAGTGGGAAGCCGAGAAACTCGGTCTCTCGGATGTCAAATCCGTGCGCAAGGCGCTCGATCAAGCCGAGGCTGATTTCCGGAATCTCGAGGTGGCCATCAAGGACAAGCAATCCTCCGGGCTAGCGGTCAACGAGACCGACTACCAGAAGCTCTACGAGT
>JBJTAQ010000308.1:0-2338 GCA_046090945.1 Pirellula sp. | reverse complement strand
GTTCGATCAAGGTGGCATGCTTGCCAAAGAAGTCGACCATGTCCTTGGATTGATTGCCATCGACCAGGGTTTCGCTCGTTAGTGGGCGGTACCAATACCAAGTGCTCGCACAGGCAGCTAGGATTAGTGCGACAATCAAGTAACCTGGGCGTGCCTGAGATGAGGATTCTACCTGGGAGTGGGTTTTCTTTTTTGTTGTCATCGCGAGAATTCCTAAAGAGGTCTCGCTAGTCTGACACACGCCTTCGAATCCGACCTGTCGGCCGTCGGATGGAGGCGGAATTCAATTGCATAAAAAACCAAAAAATTCCGCTTGTAACGATCGGTAAAACCCTAGCAACTCGCAGGGATTTTAACGTGAACAGAGTTTAACGTTCGAAGCGACTGGGGGCAGCAGCTAACCAATAGATGCGATAATTTCCAGATGAAATTTCAATATGTTCTGTATTGGAATGGATAATTCTCCGACGGAGTGCAACTCTCCGATCAAAAACTTATGCCGCCGGAAACCAAACCCGAAAAACGACCCCCAGGAGAGACTTCGATGAGAGCGTGCATGCTGGCACTTTGTTGGCTTGTAATCAGTATCCCAAACGCATTTGGGCAGCAGTATCTAAATCTATTCAAAGATCGAAGCCACGACTTCGGTACGGTTGCTCGTTCGGCAAAGACCGAGCACCGGTTCTACTTTGAAAACACTCTGGCAACCCCTATCCATGTCCGCAGCGTGCGAACCTCTTGCGGTTGCACCACTCCGAGCGTACTGACGGAAACTGTTCAACCTGGAGAGGTCGGTTGCATCCTAGCGGTATTTAACACGGCGACCCACTCTGGATCTCGAGGAGCAACTATCACCGTCACGTTCGATAAACCCAGCTTTGCGGAGGTTCAACTCAACGTTAAAGGATACATTCGTTCCGATGTGGTGTTTACTCCTGGAGAGGTAGCCTTCGGAAAAGTCCCCGAAGGAACCCCCAGACAGTTCGCCGTCCATTTGGAGTATGCCGGAAAATCGAGCTGGCAGGTAACACATGCCAGTTGCGACCTACCCTATGTCAAGGTTGGACTCCGAGAGTCGCTGCGACAGGGAGGCAAGGTTCACTATGAACTCGATATCCACTTGGATGAATCGGCACCGGCAGGCCCTATTCAAAGTGAGATCACTTTGCACACAAACGACTTGAACATCAAGACCCTTTCGCTAGGCTTCACTGCCGATGTCGAGGCAACCTTGTCGATCCAGCCCAACCTTTTGTCCCTAGGATCGATCGGCAATCAAGAAGAACTCAAAAAGCTCATCCGACTTAAAGGCGCGCAACCTTTCAAATTGCTGAGCATCGAAAGCGAAGCGTTCGATGTTTCGCAGACCAAGCTGCCCGAGGAGTCCAAGGATATGCACCTTCTCCCCTTGGCTTTCCGGACCAAGACACCCCACAACGAACTCAAAGCCGAGGCGCTTGAACACAAAGGCAAGATCGTTCTTCTGACCGACATGCCAGCTCGACCGAAAGTGGAACTCGATGTCGTGTATCGCGTAAAAGCTCAGGAGGCGGCCTTATCAGCGTCGACCAAGTGAGGGCTCATCAAGTAGCAACCGTGCAAAAAGAGAACCCCTCCCCACCTCGTTGCGATGCTGCTTCGGTAGCTCCAACGAGGTGTTTTTAGTATCCGAATCCCGCTCGAAAGACCAAGCTGTCGTCGGGATTGAGGCTGGCTAACGGCCGGTTGCGATAAATTAACTCGCGATTAAAAGCATATCCAACCTCGAAGAAACAGGTCCGGAAACCTTGTCGCAGCAAATCGTTGCGGCCCTTCTCGAAGCCGACCATCAACCTCAAGTCATTGATATCGATCTCGTCGTGCGAATCATCATCGGCATGCTTGATCGTCCAAGCTCCCCCGCCGTAGTAACCCGTAACGTACCACCAGATGTCGTGAGTGCCACAAGTGGTCAAATAATGCGATAGCTTGGGCTCAGGGAAAAAGATATCCCACCGCGTGTCTTGGTTAGGCATCCAAAGAATCCCTCCCGCCGGCAAAAGCTTGATCTTGTTCCGGTCGATGTAATAAACTCCAGCTCTTAGAGTTGAATTCGGCGTGCAACGCAGCTTTGCAAGCGCCTTTCCTTGGAGTCGTATACTCTCGGTACTGATGGCATCAAACGCAGAGAAAACACCCACGCGCCAGCCTAACTCAGCTCCAAATGTTTGAAGTGGATCCGTCTCCCAGGTGCTATCGAGAAATGCACTAAAAGCCGATCCGGGAAGATCAGACCCGGGAATCGATGGCCCAGACCACAGGTGCTGCGCGTAACCAGGCATCAGGTACCAAGGCTGAC
>JBJTAQ010000307.1:0-4523 GCA_046090945.1 Pirellula sp. | reverse complement strand
TGGTAACCGCCGGAGTACTCCTGCTCCGAAAGGAGCTTCAGCTCCTGTGCTTTGATCCTGTTTTTGCATCCGCCCAGGGCTGGCCGGTTCTGCGATTGGATCTGATTCTCATGGGCATGGTTCTGCTGATCGTCATCGTAGGCACCTCGATCGTCGGAGTATTGCTGGTCGTCGCGATGGTTGTTATCCCACCTGCAGCCGCCCGGTTTTGGTCCGACCGCCTCGGTTGGAACCTGGTCGCAAGCAGTCTCATAGGGCTTTTGGCCGGGGTCCTCGGAGCTTTGAGTAGTTGGCGCATCGATCGCATCCCTTCCGGAGCCTCGATGGTCCTGTTTGCAGCCTTGCTATTTGCGATAAGCCTTCTGATTGGAAAGCGGCAAGGGATCCTATGGCGATTGCGTCAGAAATACCTCTCGCGATGGCAAGCCGATCAAGAGCACCTGCTCCGAGGCTTCTTTGAATTGCTCGAGTCCGAGCACAAAGCCCCCGCGATGCACGGTGACCTAAGATCCGATTTAGTCGATAAAAAGCGTTTAGCGAACAAGCTTGGTTGGAGCCGATCTCAATTCAATCGCATCGCAAATCAATTGGTTCGAAAAGGGTGGCTGGTCGAACGCGGAGCCGATTGTCTGCTGCTGAGCTCCGCAGGGATTCAGCAATCGCATCGAGCCGTACGCCGACACCGTCTGCTGGAACTCTACTTTTCCCGTTGGGCAGATCTCAGTCCCGATGCCATCGACCGATGCGCAGACTACACCGAACACGCCCTCGACGATGAACTCCTAGCGCGGCTCGAACGCGATGCACTGGACGAGGGTAGCCGAGTCGATGTGCCACCGAGCATCCACCCGGTTCACTAGGATGCTCGACAGCCAAACGACTCCCGCAGGATCTCCGGGAACAGCCCCCCATAGCGATAGGAGTTGCCCGTTCGCAGATTGACCAGGGTCACCATTGCCGGAGCAAATAACCCTGGATCCACTTGGTAGAAATCGTACTGGTACTCCCGAAACGTCTTGGCAAACGGCTTTCCAAAATCCTTCGACGCCGTACTCGGGACTCTTGCTCCGATCGATTCGATGTCCGAGTCGCTGCACTCGACCCACAAGGTGACTTGGCCACCATACAAAATCGCGTCATTGGTGCGGCCGATTCCTTCGGCGAAATCCTTGGCCATCGGAGGAATTGGTGCTGTCCCATGCGCCGAGACGACTTGGTGCAGGTTGAACCCTAGTTCATGCAGTTTGTGCATCGATGTTTCGATCGATCTTGCAACCACTTGGATCACTCCAGCGATGCTGCGGGTCGGGGCGATGCAGAGCGTGGTTCGCTCGGCTGGAACCCCGCACTGGCTGGCAACCATTTCGAGAATATCACTCGATGGCAACTGATCGCACTCAAGCACCCCAACGGCACAGGTCGAGTCGTCTTGGATACCCAGATGCTCGAGCACCTCCTCACGCTTGCGCTTGGCTCGCATCGGGCCTGAACCCATCGCAAAGAATTTCCCTTGGGCGACTTTCCAGCCCGCGTACTGGGAGGCCATGCAGGCCGCAACCGGGTCGTCTGTGGTGACTTGCACAGACGGCCCTGGCCAAACCGCAGGATCAGCAGGGGCAACCTCGACCTTGGCAAGATCCGCCATGCAGATTCGAGCCAACAGCAACCCTGCCTCGATCCCACCGTGGACCTCGCATCCAAAATCTAAGATGCGACCGGAGTTATCCAAGGATCGGTCGGCGATACGCAAACGCGGCAAGTAGGGAACAACCTGCCGCTGGATCAACTCCAAGGCCGAAAAGTTCAGCAACATCGGCCGACTACTTGTCCTTCTTTTCCTCGACGGATCCCGGGGCGGTTGCAGCAGCACCATCGAGGATCATCGCTCGCTTGACCGTAATCGGTTCCAGGGGACAGTCGCTGTAGCTCTTGACCTTTCCGGTCTTGACCTTGGCAATCTGATCGACAACTTCCTCGCCCTTGACAACTTTACCGAACACACAGTACCCATAGTTGTCTTGGGAGTAGCGTCGGTCCAAGGGCCGGTTGTATTTGAGGTTGATGTAGAATTGGGAAGTCGCGCTGTGGGGCGCAGGGGTTCGAGCCATCGAGAGTGTCATGCGATCATTCTTGAGCCCATTGCCAGCTTCGTTCTCGATGGGATCATCGGTCGGCTTCTCTTTCATTTCCGGTGTGATCCCGCCCCCTTGGACAACGAAGTTGTCGATCACGCGATGGAAAATCGTTCCGTCGTAGTGCCCTTTTTTCACGTAGCTCAGAAAGTTGGCTACAGTCACGGGCGCCTCCTTTTCGAACAGTTCAACCTCGATGTCCCCTTTGGTTGTTTCGATTAAGACTCGGGGATTCTCTGCCAAGGCAACCGTGTTCAAACTCCCGACGACAAGGATCAAGCCTCCGAGGGCTTGCTGAATCGATCGACCTATTGAGTGTATCATCATCGTTCTCTGTAAGGTTTAGGGTTTAAGAAGGTTTAGGGTTTAAGAAGGAAGGTTTAGGGGTTACGGAGGTTCAAGGAGTAAGAGCAAGGTGGTTTCTCGCCATCATTAGGTTCGTTATGATAGCCGTTGCGGTTCATTGGATCGACGGCTATTGGCCCAAAAGTTGTCCTTGGAGAGGTTTTCCTCATGCATTTTTCTCATTTTGCAGCGCGATGCCTGTGCACCGTTTTGCTCGCAGCTTGCACCCCTGTGGCATTGGCTCAGGAAACATCCGAAGGGACCGCAGTGCGAGCCCCGATGACGATCGCCGAACGCTCCAACTATTTGGCCACATCGCGCGAGTCGGACGTCTTGGATTTCTTGGAACAACTCTCAGGAAGTCATCCGGCGGCTCAATTGATCGAGATAGGCAAGACTCACGAAGATCGCCCCCTTTGGACACTGGTGGTCTCGAAGGAGAACCGCAACCCGTTGCCCCTGGCTCCTGACGATCCTCGGATCGTTATCGCGATGATAGGGGGGATCCACAGCGGAGAGTGCGATGGCAAAGAAGCCTTGATGGCGCTTTCGAGGGATGTGGTCCAGGGGCTTCATCCCGAGTGGCTCGAACGATGTGTATTGGTCTTTCTGCCGAACTTCAATGCTGATGGAAACCAGCGTGTTGGACCGATGCATCGACCTGGGCAGGAGGGGCCGGCGCTGGGGATGGGAACTCGTGAGAATGCGTTTGGCCAAGACCTGAATCGAGACTTTGTGAAACTCGACACGATGGAGGTCCGCTCGCTGGTCCGAATGCTTGACTGCTGGCAAGCCGACGTGCTGATTGATGCTCACACGACCAACGGGTCGCTCCATCGATACGATATGACTTATGGCCTGCCTCACAACCCTGCTATCGATCCCGAACTGTCTGGATGGCTCAGTCAGGATTTCATGCCTGGGGTCGAGGCCAGGATGCTTGCACGCGATTGCCCTGTCTTTCCCTACGGCAACTTCAATCGCGATCACACGGTATGGGAAAGCTACGGTTTTGAGCCCCGCTACAGCACTGAGTACATGGCCTTACGCGGCAAAATCGGGATCTTGGTCGAGTCCTACTCGTATGCGAGCTATCAACGTCGCATCGAGGCTTCCTATGCATTCATCGAGGAATGCATCGATGGACTTAGTGCAAGTGCGGGCAAGGTTCGGGAGTTGGTACGCAAGTCAAAGCATGAATCGCCCCAAGGGGTTTTCATCCAGGGCAAGATCGAGGCATCGCAGAGCCGAGCCAATGTCGCGGGCTACCGTTGGGCTGGGGGGCAAGAAGGGTTTCCGTCGCCCAAGGACCGTCGGCGGATCCAAGAGTTGGAACCAACCGAATACAACGTCCAACTCGCTTTGGATGCTGTCGGAACACTTCGAGTCGATGCTCCGAAGTACTACTTCATCCCGGAGGAATGTTCGTGGCTTGCAAGCCGCGTTCGGTTGCATGGGATACGAATGATTCAAGCCGGATCGACGGCGCAGGCCCAAACGCAGAGCTACCGGGTCGAGGCCCGCAAGGACTTGACAGAGTTTCAATTCCGCAAGATGGCAAAATACGATATTTCGCTACAAGAGAACTCCGAGCAACTCGGACCTGGTTGGCTCGTACCGACCGATCAACCCCTAGGAAAACTGGCGACCTACATCCTCGAACCCCACTCCGACGAGTCGTTAGCCATGTGGGGGTTTCTCGATCCTGTGCTCCAGAAAGACTCTGTCTATCCGGTCCGTCGACTCAGTCAACTACCGAGCTTTAACGTTCAGCGCGAGCTTGCTCCGATGAGACTTGGCGAGCTCCGTGCAAGCGACATCCATGGTGAACGCTTATCGATGGACAAGCTCTTTTCGCCTGATCTGAAAGTATCTTACTCGAGCATGCCTGGACCTTTGCCCAAATGGATGCCCCACGGTGAAAGCTACCTAGTGAGGCGCGAGAATCGCTGGATTCATATCGATGCAGCAACCGGGGCCATGCACCCGTGGGAGTCCCCTCTGAAGATGGTCGAAGCGCTTGGTAAATTGCCCGAGTTTGCCGAT
>JBJTAQ010000306.1:0-9488 GCA_046090945.1 Pirellula sp. | reverse complement strand
GAAACGCAATTGGCTCCTGCGCCCAATACCCACGCGTATGCGGGTTGGTCCTGGCTATACTCGATGCTCAGCCCTTGTGGCACCGCAGCGACTTGGCATCGCCCAAGCAGCTCCCCTGACTTTGCATCCAGGATCGCAAACGCATCCGAACCCGAGGCCGTCAGGTACAAATACCGATCGTCGTCGCTGATAGCAACTGCTGAAGGAGTGGCCAAGGCCGTTTGAGTCGTTGGGTGTTCAGGTGGAAGTGGTTCAAGTTCGAACGATGAGACTTTAGGGTTGGATTGATCCAGTGACTTGCTCGGCTCTGGCCAGGTGACACTAGTGATACGGTTTAGGAATGGACGATTTTCGAGTTCCGCAAGCCCATGCTTTTTGGTTCCTGCTCGTCCATTGACATCGTTGCGAGCGTCTGTCTGAGCGACGTAAACATTCCCTTTGGAATTGACTGCGATACCATACAGAAGCGTTCCTAAGGTCGAGACAGTGTCGATCAATTGATCGTTGGAGGTGTCGAATACGAACAAGTCGTTGTCGGGGACGCGTGGGTTTTTAACAAGGTCGACGACATGTCCGAGGGACAACACATTGTTGTTGTGGATCGAATGATCCCATGCGTCGAAAGTGACAAGATTGCCGTCGATATCCTCCTTTTTGCCGCCGGAGAGTTGGGTTTGGTTGTTCGACTCGAAAGGGATCACATAGAGTCGACCATTTCGCACGACCATGCCCCGAGGGTCCTGAGCTTTGATTCGTAGTCGCTTGTCAATCGACCTGGATTTCACATCGATCACAGCGATTTCGTTTTCAGAGGATAGCGAGACATAAGCCTTTTGATTGTTGGCAAAGACGATGCCGACCGGTTCATCGAATCGGGTTGCTTTAGTTTTTTGATCAAAGTCCTGGAGGGTATGGACGATCTGAAATCTTGTTAGGCTATCGGGAGATATATCGATTATCGATACCGAGTCCGAGACGTGGTTGGCGACCCACAGCTCACTTCCATCGGGTCGGATGGCTAGTCCCACCGGCTCAATACCAACGGGAATTTGCCGGACAACTTTTTTTGAGTTTTTTTCGATCACATCGAGCGAATGATTGGGCGTGTTTGCTACATAAATAAATTCGCCATAAGATATAATCGGCTGGAATTGCGGGCTCATCATGGCGATCCGACCGGAGGCCGATATTGGTTCGCCAGCAACCGCGATGCATGCGATTACTTGAGCTGCCAAAAGGAATTTTAATCCAGCCAATGCGAGCTTTAGATAATGCGTTTTTTTGAGGTGTCTCATGGAAATCACTGCAGTTGTTGCATGGATAGCGGTTCGATCAATTCTACGCCGTAGATGTCTAGCCCTACGTCCTCTTGGACCGTCAGTGCGTAGACATCGATTAGTTGCAAGTCATCGGGCTTGGCGTTGAGTTGAGGGTACAGCGATCGGAATTTGTCGATGCCCAAGTCGACTTGCCAGATCTGGTCGGGTGGACCAAGTTGATCTGGTGAGACGTCGACCTCGAATTTACCGCCGAAGAGTCCTTGGTGTTTTTGGGTGCTGAAACCGAAACGTACCGTGTGAGGACTCAGGGTTCGACCGCGGAATCGCAGCACCGATCCTTGGCGGATGATAATAGGTTTGGGGCTCGACTTCCAAGCTCCGATAGCCGAGACGTACAGTAACAAGGGGGCTCGATTGGGTATCGGCCAGAGCATCGGCAAGGCTTTGAGTTTTGAGGGTTCCCCCGGATTGCTAAGTATTCTCCCATATGTCGATTCTTGATCCAAAGGCCACTTCAGTGCCCAATGATGTATTGGGACCGATTGGGCGCGAAACGATAATGGACCGCTGTCTTCTAACGACATTGTCGCTTCGAAACCGGAGGGAATCTCCGCGGATTGACCGTCCTTGGCCTGACGCACAACGGCTTGCCCTTGATGCACCCAGAGGACTGTTGTTGTTTCGGTTACCCGAACGTTAAACTCACAATCGGTCGCATCGATCGTCGCCGTCGGCGTTAAAATTCGAACCGGTTTGCCTTGATTAGACTTTGAGTCGACCCAAAGTCCGCCTCGCTGCAATTCGTACTGGCGGATCGCGCCGTCCTCGGAGAGCATTCGGACCGACGAGTGGCTTGCCAATGTCATGCGCAATTTTGCATCGACATCGATTTCCAGCCAACTATCACAGGATTTGGATTCCAGAATATCGCCAGCGAAGATTTGCTGACCGGATTCGATTCTGGTCGCTTGATCGCCACTATAGCCACGAAGATCCAAAAGTCCGTGCGCATGCTTGATCGTTCCGGATACCGTTCGGTCCGGTCGCATCGAGGCAAAAACATTCCAAGCAGTGGAGGCAGCAAGGAGGGATGCCATCGCCAAGAGCGTCAGAGCGATCCAGTTGTTATTGAGACTATAGCTTGGCGAAAGATCACGAGGAACATAACCAAGAGGCCTGCTTGAAGCGATTTGATCGATGCTCAGTAAATCACCCGCAGCGATCGCATGCTCGGAGATGTCGACCAGAAACTCCATCGCCCTCGGGTTATCTATCAGCAGTTGATTGACCTGTTGCAATTCCTGTTCGCTGCATTGGCCATCCAAGTACCGATGGATGAGGGTTTGTTGCTCTGTGGTAAGGTCTAACATGACTAGGAACCTCCTTCGGCAGCGATCAGCTTGCCTTGGACGCATTGAGCTAGGCTTTCATGGAGACGAGAGAGTCGCTTGTAAACTGCAGGAAGTGACAATCTCATCGATTTGGCAATCTGCGCACATCCCATACCATCGAAATAGCGGAGTTGCAGCAGGCGTTTTCCGTCCTCCCCAAGCGAGCCGATACATTCCTCGAGTGCAGATATCTTCGATGCGTTATTGCTTTGGGTCATTCGATAAGCGTCCAGGGCGGCAAAGACATTATCGTCCAGCATGGCTACTTTTCGCCCACGGCGATCGAGCCAATCCATCGCATCCCGACGGATCACGACCAACGCCCAAGAGATCAATGCAGCTTCGGATGGAAAGTAGACCTCTTTGGTGATCGCTTTGAGCAGCACATTTTGAAAGCAGTCTTCGGAGGAGTGGTAATCACGGGTCAGCAACCAAGCCGCCGCGGCGATCCTCGATCGAGCTTGGATGAGTACTTGGATCGTTTCGGATTCAGACAGCATGCCGTGCGGCCCCCTGGATGACTGATTTTGTCCTCTTAGGTAAGGGTTCGGATAACGAATCCTGACCTTTTTTTCCAGATTTTCATCCGCTTGATCGGGGACAGACCCCTCGCAGCAGCGGGAGTTCAGTTTGCATGCAATCCGCCTCCTTCGCTGACAAAACCGGGGACAGACCCCGCGCGATGGCCGAAATACATGCTTTCGACAAAACCGGGGACAGACCCTGCGCAAGGGGCATCGCGAAATGCATGCTTTGACAGGTGAATCGGGGACAGACCCTGCGCAAGGGGCATCGCGAAATGCATGCTTTGACAGGTGAATTGGGGACAGACCCCGCGCGATCAGATTTTCATCCGCATGATCAGGGACAGACCCCTCGCGGCAGTGGGAGTTCCGTTTGCATGCAATCCGCCTCCTGCGCTGACAAAACCGGGGACGGCAAAACCGGGGACAGACCCCGCGCGAGGGCCGAAATTGACAAAACTGGGGACAGACCCTGCGCAAGGGGGATCGCGAAATGCATGCTTTCGGTGAATCGGGGACGGTGAATCGGGGACAGACCCCTCGCAGCAGTGGGGACAGGTGAATTGGGGACAGACCCTGCGCGATCGGGATCGAAGCCACCCAAAAAGGGGGGACTTTGTTGTTTCTTCGCGAAATCTATTCTTGGCAGCTGGCTATAGTCCTCTTGTCGTAGCACGCAACCGCCCGGGAACTCCGCCGATTCTCCAAATGCATATTTCGATTCTTATTTTGCTATGAATCAAAACCGTTTTGACCAACGTTTTTTCCCATGCCAAGGGGGCTTCAGGACGCTTCGTGTCCGGAATCCTGGCTTCCTGACGGTGTGGGATCTAAAAAGTGTCCGCCCCCTTGGGTTGCAAGTACAAGTTCTGTTAAGTTGAGTACCACTAAACCAAGCTTGTATCCATTATAAATCATTCCGTATCCGGCTGAGGAAACCACTATGCGTCGCTTATCCAACCGAAAGAGCATCGGGAAAATCGCGAGTCGAAGATTGATGGTCGAGGGACTCGAAACTAGGTCCCTGATGGCAGTCGACAGTTTCATCGGTTTGCGCCACAACTTGCTGAACCCTCCCGACGTGAATATGGACGGGCACGCCTCTCCGATCGACGCGTTGATGGTTATCAATGAGTTGAATCGCTCGGAAAAATCCTCGGTTGAAACTGCCCCCATGATGGCTGACACCAATAATGATGGTTTTGTGAGCCCTGTAGACGCTTTAGTGGTCATCGATACCCTGAATTCGGAATTCGTTCGCAACATGCCAGACCTCAGTTTTGGAGAAGGCACTGGAGGATCCGGCGAGGATGATCAAGGCGAAGTAACCGCCGTGGATGACTCGAAAATGGTTTATGTTCGCGTCGATGCAGTCGAAAGACCAGAGATTGAAATCGATGTTTTGATGAACGACATCGGAGATGGTCTGAGAATCGTTGACGTTGGGTTGGGGGCGACCGGTACGGTCTCCGTACGACCTTCTTCAACCAACCCAAACAGCATGGTGGTAGTCTACACACCCAACGCATCGAGTGCTAACTTCGACCGATTCCTGTACATGATCGAATCGAGCGACGGACGTCGTTCGACTGCTTTTGCTGCGATCAAGTATGAGGTCCAGGAAGATCCCTCGGTATTTTATGGGTTATTGATGCCGGAGGTTGTCGAAGGGGTTGCTGGCAAGGAGATCGATTTCCGAGGCGCTGACTCTAACCCCTTGATTCAATTTGATTATTCCGGTTTTGAGGGTGCTCAAGCTGGCATTTATCTGAGATGGGAGTTTGCCGAGGGCTTTTCGGTTGGCGATCGCTTTGTAGGGCAGTTGCTCTCGAGGGCCTCGACCGACATGGCTACCCTTTATCCCGTTTCCGGTGGAAATGTGTGGATCTATGGAGACATCGCAGGAGTTAATCGGATACTTGCAAATCTCTACTACAAGCCAGCTGATGGCTACTCTTCTCAAACGGGGATCCGTCTCGATGGTTGGGCCTTTCTCTACACCAACATCGGCGTCAACTACGGAAACACCAGCGGTTCGACTTTGGTCAAGGTGATTGCATCCCCAATCGCTACCCAACCCGTAGCCGTCGATAACTATTTCGCTTCGGTCAGTCGCAACAATCCGGTCGAGTTGGATATTCTGGCCAATGATGATCTGAAAGCTTTTGCAGATAATCCAGGAGCTCTAAGTGTCGAGATCACACCTTGGGAGCACTCCGACGCATCGATCCAATGGGATCCTGTGAAACGAAGGGTGGTCTACCAAGCTGGATGGAATGGAATCTACGGTCTGCGTGCCGGCGACCAATTTGCCTACCGGCTCCGCACTCCGGATGGTCTGTCGAGCCAAGCGATCGTGACTGTGATTTTCCCTGAGTATCGCTGATCTCCGGCAGGCCCTCGCCAACCAGGGGGAACTATCCAGGAAAAAAGGTTGAAATTTAGCAAATCGGGTCTGCATGTTGAGACTTTCTACGATTATTTCTCTAGGGAGACACGCTTTGTCTCCCGGCTCGTAGGCTAGAGGTTCCAATGATGAAGACTTTACAAGTGCTGGGAATCATTCACTATCTCCCCCTTTTTTGGCTCGCCTTGGCGATTTGCGGTTTGGCTTCCGACAAGGATGTCAAACAAACGCTTCATCGAGTTCTTGCCACCGAAGCCAGTGGGCAGTCAGTCAACCGAGCGCAGGAATTGAGCGGTCTAACGAGGAACAACGTTGCGTCGGCCTCGAAGCCACATCAATCTGCGGAATCTACCCCCTATCCTCTCGACGCGGTATTCTGGCAAGCTGGCATGGTCCGTTTCGAGGGGGAGTGGGTGCCTTTGGATCGATTGGATATCCACGCCTCCAAAGGTGACGCTGAGAAATACCACGCTCGGCGAAACGGGCTGACACTGGATGTTCACGGCCATCGCGCCATGGCGAAGTGGTGCAAATCACAAGGCATGGCTGAACTTGCGCAGGCTCACTGGTATGGAGTTCTCGGTTATTCATCATCGGATATCGAAGCCCGAACGGAGCTTGGGCATACGCTCATCGGAAACCGTTGGTTTACCCGCCAGGAACTCGATTCTGCGACGACTGAGGCGATGGCCAAAGTCGACGCTTGTAAGAAATGGATGCCGACGTTGCGCGGGATCGTTTCAAGTATCGAAGGCATGGATACACAGCGCAGACTTCGGGCAATTGAGGAGTTGCGCAAGATTCAGGATCCGGGCATCGTTCATTGTTTGGATGTGATCGTGCACCAAGTCACACCCGAAACCGGGGGGCATTTGCTACAGGCCATCGGAAAATTTCAGACACGACCGGCATGCCTTTCCCTCACAATCATCGCTCTTGGGGACCCCAGTTCGGCGCTCGGACTGGCAGCGATCAAAAAGCTTCATGACTATCCGCTCGAATTTTACGTTCCGGATCTGTTGGACCTAATGTCGACCGAGATCGAATTGAGGAATCGGGTCGTCACGCGCGCCAACGGTGAGTTGGTCCTACAGTTGGTACAGGTTCGTGAGCTGAGGAATAACTTCGAACAGAAGCAACTCGACTCCCTGTTGGCGATTGGAGCTGCGCGCCCCAATGGGTTCTTCATGAATCGTCTTGCCTTGATCGGCACGGACAGTTCCATGGCAGGATTTGTTGCCGGAGGTACACTCGATAACTTGTTCGCTACACAGATGGTGGGTACCGAAGCCAACAGGCTATCGACAGAGGTCAGTCAGAGTGTCGCTCAAGCCAATCGGACAATCCAGTCGGCGCAGCGCCGTATCGCAAGCGTCTTGCGAGGTGTCACTGAAAAGGATTTGGACGACTCCCCACAGGCCTGGTGGGACTGGTGGGATCGCTATGAAGACAGCTATGAGGAGGGACCCAAATCCACGGACTACAGCTATTCAGAGGAGCGTCGCACCCTTCTGTATCAGAACCGAAGGAGAGTCGATATTGGACTTTCTCAAGCTGGGCCTACGGGACGTAGGGATCGCAACAACCGAACGCGCCATGAGTGTCTGGTGGCCGGAACCTCCATCCAAACCCAGAGCGGACTAAAGCCGATCGAGAAAATTCAAGTCGGAGATATGGTCGTGTCTCAAAACCTAGGGACCGGCGAGTTGGGTTTTAAGCCCGTGCTTCGAGCCACCGAGCGTCCAGAGGCACCTGTGTGCGAGATTGGACTAAGCAATGGTGAATCCATCTCTGCAACTTTGGGGCATCGGTGGTGGGTGATCGGTCGAGGCTGGGTAAAGACCAAGGATCTGCAAGTAGGCAACTGCTTGCGCACTTCAACTGGTTCGATCTCAATCCAAACTTTCCAAGTGCTCCCTAGCGAGAAAACTTATAATCTCGTGATCGATCAAGATCATACTTACTTCGTCGGCCAGTCGAGACTCCTATCGTTCGATGCTAGCGAGGCGATCCCAACTTTTCAAAAAGTGCCTGGGCTGGCTGCGGAAATTTTTAAGAGTAAGTGAGTTCGGTTTGCAAGCTTTCGCGGATCGGTGTAGAACCTTTGCCAGCTCCCAGTAAGTCATTTCCTCAAGCAACGGAAAGATAGGATGGCAAAGGTTTTATCGGTCGGCTTGTTCACCGACAACTTGTTCGTTTTTCTATGTTTCGCCTGCTGCGTTTTTTCGCCAGACGCGAAATCTCAAGAGGTACAAGTTCAGCAAACCAATAGCGGTACGATCAAGTTTACACAGGGTTGGGTACTAAGTAGTGGGCAGGGAATGCAGAGGGGGCGATCGTCTCTGCCGATCGATCCGATCGAATATGCGTGGGTTCACGACAAACTGAAAATGCCAGATCCCCAAAGCGATTCCTCCGAGAGCGCCGAAGGACTCAATCCTTGGAAAAAGATCGAAGCCGACGAGCAAGGGGGATTCGCAGGTCGAGAGCTCTTTGGATCTGTATTAGCAGTTCCCGTCGAAGTTCCCGAGGCGGGCGTTTGGTTGCTGGATGCTCAAGGGCATTCCTCGGTTCGCGTCGATGGGGCATCGAGGGTCGGGGATATCTACTCGAATGGATCGGTCGAGTTACCGGTATCATTACAGGCCGGCTACAACTGGCTCGTTTTTTCAAGCGGCCGAGGTCGGATCGCAGGCAAACTAAAGCCAATGACCAAGCCGGTTTCCTTGAGCCTCCGAGACACGACCTTTCCAACCGTTTTGCGAGACGAGCCTGGGGAGTTCCTCGGGGCCCTGCTGGTCGTCAATGCTACCGAGCAACCCCTGGACGATTTTCGAATTGTTGCGAGAGCTGAAGGCTGTGGGCCGCAGCAGGTTAATGTGCCGGTGATTCCACCGCTTTCTATCCGAAAAGTTCCCGTGAAGCTTGTTACTACCGTCGATAGTCGTTCGGCCCTTGCCACCGATCAGGTTGCTGTGCAGATCGAACTCTACCGCAAATCTTCCGCAGAGCAAGCCGAGTCAGGGCAAGTGAAATCAGGGATAGAAGGCATGTTGAAGGTTGATGAGGTTGAGGTTCAATGGCCGGTTCGAAGCGCGCAGCAAACCCATCGCCGTACCTTTTTTAGCCAGATCGATGGCAGCGTTCAATACTACGGCGTAGTGCCTCCGAAGGAAGGTACGCTTCAATCCGACCTCGCACCGGCCATGATTCTGACGCTTCATGGAGCCGGAGTCGAAGCAGAGGGGCAAGCGGCCGTGTATGCGCCGAAGGAAAATACTTACGTGATCGCTCCAACCAACCGCAGGAACTTCGGGTTCGACTGGGAGGATTGGGGCCGCTGGGATGGGCTCGAGGTATTCGAGTTGGCACGGCAGCGATTCAAAACCGATCCCAAACGCTCTTACTTGACCGGGCATTCCATGGGAGGCCATGGTACTTGGCACATCGGAACCTTATTCCCAGATCGATTCGCTGCGATCGGCCCGAGTGCAGGCTGGATTTCGTTTTCGAGTTACATCGGGCGAGGTGGGAATGGGAATCAAGATCCAGTGTCCCAGTTGCTCCGCCGGCCGCTTGGGGCTAGCGATACCCTGGCACGGGTCAGCAATACAAAGTCGCAGGGAGTGTACATTTTGCATGGAGACGCCGACGACAATGTGCCGGTCGATCAAGCTCGAACGATGCGCGAGGAGCTGGCCAAATTCCACCCCGATTGGGTCTATAAGGAGCAGCCTGGAGCTGGTCATTGGTGGGGTAATCAATGCTGCGATTGGCCGGCGATGATCGCCTATTTTAAGGATCATCAACTGCCCGACTCTACGCAAGTCAACACCATCCGATTCACTACACCTGGGCCGCATGTCTCGGCTGATTGCTATTGGTT
>JBJTAQ010000305.1:0-3529 GCA_046090945.1 Pirellula sp. | reverse complement strand
CGAGTTTTGGAGGTTCCTTAGTCATGACACAACAGCCAGTTTGGCCCCGCAGGGCACTGCAAGCTGCCGCGATCTACAATCTTCTTTGGGGGACATGGGTAATCCTATTTCCCAACCACTGGTTCGATATGACCGGTATACCCAGGCCCAATTATCCAGGGATCTGGCAGTGCGTCGGCATGATCGTCGGCGTGTATGGCCTGGGGTATTGGTGGGCATCGCGCGATTTTGCCAAACACTGGCCAGTGATCGCTGTAGGTTTTCTGGGGAAGATCTTTGGGCCTATCGGCTTTGTCCAATCAGTCCTCACAGGAGCCTTGCCCTGGAGTTGGGGTTGGATGATCCTCACGAACGACTTGATCTGGTGGATCCCTTTCGGAGCGATGCTCTATTTGGCGTTCAAGTTCAACTCTGATCCCCTGCGCAGATCTAGTGGGGCGTCAGTCACTCTAGACCAGCAAAGAGAATGGACTCTGCAGCAAGCCAATTCGATGGCAACCACGGCCACTGGTGAAACGATCAACGAGCTTAGTTCCAAGCAGGACGTACTGCTTGTGTTCTTAAGGCATGCAGGATGCACGTTCTGCCGAGAGACACTCGATGAACTCCAAAAGGCTCGGTCCGAGTGGCAGTCGCGAAACATGCTCCCGGTGGTGGTCCACATGGGTAGCACCGACCAAGGTGTCGAGATGATGAAGCAGTATCAACTGCAGGATTGTCCGGTTATCAGCGACCCCGACTGCCGCCTGTTTCGAGCCTATCAACTCCCGCGAGGAAACTGGCGACAACTGTTCGGCTTGCGAATTTGGATCGAAGGCTTCAAAGCTGCGATCATCAAGGGATACGGTTTTGGAAAGCTCGTCGGTGACGGCTTTCAATTGTCTGGCGCATTCGTGGTTCGCAAAGGACAAATCGTCCATGCTTTTCCCTCTCGCGATGCGGCCGACAGTTGTTCGTGGAAACCTGCACTCAACACACTCCTGCTCCTGAGCTTCCTATGTTTCCTATCTTGTAGTGACCACACCCTTGCCCAGAGCCCAGCAAAGGACACCAGCGTGAACAACGAATATTCAATCACCGAGGTCAAGGATGGAGATCGCATCGTGTGGCTCGGGACATCGAAGACGCACTCGGGAAGCGTCGTCGAAGTCCATAGCAACAGGGGAATCGGAGGATTCAAGTTGACCAAGAGCAAAGGAAGCTGGCCCGAGGAACTCAAACTCCGATTGCACACCAAAGGCTTAGAACAGATCCGCTTGGTCTTGGGAGGCAAGTCCAAGACCTACACAGGCGAATTCCATTCGTCTCTCTTGAAGGAGACCTGGTCGCTCCGTCAGGGTCCCCGGAGCAACAGTGAACAAGACATTTCCGGGGACAAGATTTTAGATAGCAAGGTGACTTGCATTCGCGTAATCGGCGCACAGGGAGATGCTCCATCCTCAGTGCAAGTCCCATTGGATCGCGGTCAGTTTTTCGAGTGGACTATCCCCAAAGATTGGCTGGCCGATGAAAACCCCGAATGGATCCGGATCGAGTGGATCGATTTTTTTCGCAACTGACCGGGGCCCTAGCCCTTGGCCTGCGAAGCGACCGATTTTTGTGTCATCGGAACACCGTCCCCATTTGGAGCAGTGCTCAGGACGAACAACCCTGCGACAGTCAAAACCATCAGAAGCAGTACGTACTCGACCGGTCCGGGACCCGACTCGCTTTTGAAGATTCGCTCTAACATTGTCTATAATTCCAACGTGTATGGGGTCAAATACTTGTGCCGAATCCAGGCTGAAAACCTCCGGTGTCCAGCGTTTTGTGCCACCCAAATCACATCCATGTCGAGGTGATATCGACCGTTTGCCAATCCAGCCCCAACGATTATCGCCCCCTTCTCCTAAAGCATCCGGTCCGCATAATCCGAACCGAGTCGCTCGGCACTCGTTGACGGCCTAAATCGAATGGTGAACAATGGCCCTAGGGACCGGTAATCCAAAGAGAAAAACGAGTCTGAATTACGCCTCGCCCTCCTGCATAAAAACCACTAATCCAACGAGTTGCTTATGAACGACCTAAGAAACCAGGACCCAACTGTTTGGCAGGCGATCCAAGCCGAGGCGAAACGCCAAAAAGAGGGTCTCGAAATGATCGCCAGTGAAAACTATACGAGTTTTCCTGTGATGCAGGCCGTTGGTAGCGTACTAACGAATAAGTATGCCGAGGGATATCCAGGAAAGCGATACTACGGTGGTTGCGAACACGTCGATGTGGTCGAGACCATCGCGATCGATCGGGCCAAGGAGCTTTTTGGGGCTGAGCATGCCAACGTGCAACCCCACTCAGGTTCGCAGGCCAACACTGCCGTGTATCTATCCCAACTGCAACCGGGTGATACGGTGCTTGGACTCGATCTCGCCCAAGGCGGACACTTGACGCATGGTATGTCTTTGAACATCAGCGGCAAGCTGTACAAGTTCTTTTCCTATGGTGTGGATCCCGAGCATCACCGTATTAACTTCGATCAGGTAGCGGCGTTGGCCAAGGAGCACAAGCCGAAGTTGATCATCGCCGGCGCGAGTGCTTATCCGCGTGAAATCCCCCATGATAAGTTCGCGCAGATTGCCAAAGAGTTTGGCGCGAAGTTGATGGTCGACATGGCTCACTATGCAGGATTGGTCGCCGCGGGTGTACACAACTCTCCCGTGCCTTATGCAGACTTTGTCACGACAACAACTCATAAGACGCTGCGTGGACCTCGAAGCGGACTCATCCTGTGCAAATCCGAGTATGCCAAGGCGATCAACAGCGCCGTTTTTCCTGGAATTCAGGGAGGGCCATTGATGCATGTGGTGGCCGGTAAGGCCGTCTGCTTTGGAGAGGCCCTCGATCCCTCGTTCAAGGAGTATGGCAGGCAGGTAGTCGTCAACAGCCAAGCTCTCGCCGATGTCCTTTTATCGCATGGGCTGCGGCTCATCAGCGGCGGCACCGACAACCATCTGGTGCTGGTCGATGTCACGGTCGTTGGCATTGGTGGAAAGATTGCTGAAAAAACTCTGGATCGTTGCGGCATCACGGTCAACATGAACATGATCCCCTTCGATACCCGCAAGCCGATGGACCCCAGTGGGGTTCGTATCGGTAGTCCGGCTCTGACGACACGCGGTATGGGAATCGACGAGTTCAAGCAGATTGGCCATTGGATCGCCACCGCTTTGAAGTCCCACGACAACCAGGACGCATTGGCTCGTATTCATTCCGATGTCCAAGCTCTGGCTAAATCATTTCCCGTTCCTGCAGATCGATGTGAAACCGGCGCGGTTCCCACATCCAACTACTCCTGAGCAACAAGAAGCTTATTGACGCAAATGCCTACTCCTCGAATCCTCATTGCCGACGATAATGCGGCCAACCGCGAGCTGCTCGAAGCTCTTTTGGCCAACGTAGACTGCGACACTCAAGTCGCGGTCGATGGCCAAGACACGCTCGATAAGGTCAAGAGTTTCGATCCCGATCTGATCCTGCTCGATGTCATGATGCC
>JBJTAQ010000304.1:0-2517 GCA_046090945.1 Pirellula sp. | reverse complement strand
GCATGCTGCTGAGTCGCATGCCGCATTGTCCGTAGGTTTCGAAAGGCTTGATGGCCGGTAGGCAAGGCCACTTGGCATAGCCGCTGGACATTGTCGAGAGCCTTGTCGTTCCTCGGATCGAGTCTGGGATATCTTTGCCCGCGTGTTCGACCATTGCAGGTTTTTCGTCAAACAGGTCGATGTGCGAGGGACCTCCACCTTGCCAGAGAACCACGACCCGTTTAGCGGTGGGAAGATGATGAGGTAGGCCCGGCAGGGGAGATTGACCAAGTACTGGGGTTCGGTTCAGTAGCGTCGCGAGGGCTGCTGCGCCTAGGCCGGTGGCAGATTTGCCAAAAAGCTGCCTCCGAGTCACACGCGCACGATTGGTAAGTAACTCTTGGGTTTGCCTTGTTTTCATGGGTCGATGGCGGGAGGGCAAGGTGGGTTGGGGGGCTTTTGGGAAATGAAAAGCCCACCGTCGAATCACACCCACTAATCATACTCCAAAGCTGAACCCACAGCAGGCGAAATTGTCTAATCCTTGAGGCTTTGCATAGGGGCTTTGGATACTGGACTATCGGGAAAAGCTTAAGGGAATAAACTTAGCCCATAGCAGTTTCAATCATCGAAGCAATCGCGGTGAACAGGCTTAAAAAGCGGGCGAAAGAAGATCGGTAAATCCAGTCCATGAGTGATACCAAGAGCAGTCAGAAAAGGATCCTTGTGACGGCGGCATTGCCGTATGCCAATGGGCACATCCATATCGGCCATATGGTCGAGCATATTCAAACCGACATATGGGTGCGATTTCAGAAGCTCATCGGTCGCCAGTGTATCTTTATCTGTGCCGACGATACGCATGGAACGGCGATCATGATTCGAGCAAGGCAGGAGGGTCGTAGCGAGCAGGAGTTGATCGCTCAGATGCAAGCGGCCCATGAGGAGGACTTTGCTGGGTTTGACATTCAGTTCGATCATTATGGGTCGACCAACTCGTCGGAGAATTACGAGTTGTGCAAGGAGATTTGGGGTGAGCTTCGTCGGGCCGAATTGATACGTGAGGACGACGTCGAACAGTTGTACGATCCTCAAGCAGGTACCTTTTTGGCCGATCGATTCGTTAAGGGGACATGTCCGGTGTGCAAGTCACCAGGGGAGTATGGTGACAACTGTGGCAAGTGTGGAGCGACCTACTCGCCGACGGATTTGATTGATCCGGTAAGTACGCTCTCGGGTGCGACACCTGTGAAGAAGACATCCAAGCATTTGTTTGTGCAGATCGAGAAGCTCCGCGGGTTTCTGACCGAGTGGACGCAATCGGGTAGGCATTTGCAGCCTGAGATTGCCAATTACCTCAAGGGACATTTTTTGGGTCATCCTTTGAGAGACTGGGACGTTTCCAGGCCAGAGCCGTACTTTGGATTTGCGATCCCCGATAGCCCTGGGAATTACTGGTACGTTTGGTTCGACGCACCCATAGGTTACATCGCCTCGACTTGGCAGTGGTGTAAAAAGCACGGTCAAGATCTCAGCGATTGGTGGAAGAGTCCGCAGACGCAGATCCATCACTTCATAGGCAAGGACATCACCTACTTTCACACGTTGTTCTGGCCAGGGGTGCTTAAAGCTGCCGGGTATTCGCTGCCGGAATTTGTTCACATCCATGGGTTCTTGACTGTGGATAAAGAGAAGATGGCCAAGAGCCGCGGGACGATGATCCGGGCCAGCAAGTACTTGGAATTACTCGATCCTTCCTACTTGCGTTATTACTATGCCAGCAAGCTTGGACCGCGGCCTGAGGATATCGACTTGAACTTCCAGGAGTTCATTGCCAAGGTCGATTCGGATCTTGTCGGTAAGGTAGTGAACTTAGCGAGTCGCACAGCTCGGTTTGTTGAAGGCACTGGCTTGAGCGTCGAGTATCCTCACGATGGAGGGTTGTTTGCGGCAGGATCGGTGGCTGGAGATCGGATTGCCGAAGCCTACCAGCAGGGTGACTATGCACGAGCGATGCGTTTGATCATGGAATTGGCCGATGCGGCCAATGGATTTGTAGAGAACACGGCACCGTGGACGATGAAAAAAGATCCTGAGCAGCAAGTTCGGTTGCAGGAGGTTTGCACGATTGTTCTGAATCTCTTCAGGCAATTGTGCGTGTATCTTGCACCTGTGCTGCCACGCTTATCGGCCCAGTGCGGTAGATTGTTGCAAAGGGAGATCATTGCCTGGAGCGATAGTCAGACCCCTTTGGTTGGGACACAGGTTTCTAAGTTTGAACATTTAATGCAACGGGTTGATCCGAAAAAGGTACAGCAGATGGTCGATGAAAGTAAAGAATTGCCCAAGGCAGATGGGTCCGCCGTTCCAGCACAAGTATCGGCAGCACCGGTTGTCGGTGCGTCAGCAAGTGGTCCACAAACCGCCGAGGTTGAGCCTTTGGTGGCTGAGCCCTTGGCACCGACATGTACCATTGAGGATTTTGCCAAGGTGGATCTTCGTGTGGCCAAGGTGATCAAGGCCGAGGAGGTCCCTGAG
>JBJTAQ010000303.1:0-2655 GCA_046090945.1 Pirellula sp. | reverse complement strand
CTACACGGCTTTGCAAGAGGCTGCTTATGTGAGTCGATCCTGGGGGGATGGATACGGTTATCTTTTGGTTGCTACGGGACGAGCCGAGTTGATGGTCGATCCGATTGTCAACCCTTGGGATGTGGCTGCTGTTGCACCCGTGATTACGGAAGCAGGGGGGCGGTTCAGTTCCTGGTCAGGCCGGGTCGATTTGCGGGCAGGTCATTGTTTTGCGAGCAATGGTTTGGTGCACGAATATGCCTTAGGTGTGCTCAGCCGCATTGTTGGATGATCGATGATCGGTTTTCAAACTTCTTTGAGTAGATCCACGCCAAAACAGAGGGTTTCCCAAAGGGCTAGAGACTGCATGAATCGTCGGTTTTCGGCGAGGCTCTCGTGAAAAAAGCTCGACGATTCCAGGTTGCTTTCTTTGGCCTTTTGCAACGGTTTCTGACCTGAGGCGAGGTTTTTACTGAAATATTCATCGCGGCTGAGTCCTGCCAAGAAAACTTTGCCCTCAAGTGCTCTCGGTGCGTTGGGTCCCAGATGCCCTGTGACGGCCAAGGCGACGTCGGCTTCGGGTGTAATCGACAAGACTTGTTGAGCAAGTGCCTCGCTGGCTTGTGGGCTAACGGGCCCAATTTTTTCATCCGCAAGCATCTCTGGATCAAGTCCCAGCCATTTGGTTTTGGTATCGTTGCGATAAACAACCATCGATCCGCAGAACACATCCGAAGCACCCGGGACGGAGGTCAAGGTTGCTGCAACGAGTCCACCGGTGCAACTTTCCGCAAGCACAATCCTTTTTTTGGACTCCCGAAGTAGCCTAATCAATTCGAGAACTTTGGGGTAAATTATTGTTTCTAGTTGTTCAAGCCGATCGCTTGCACTTGTCATTGCGGAATTCCTCTTGCTACGAACATCGACTCGACCCATAAACCCCTAGCCCATGGCGATTTCGACCAAAAACTCCAAAGCGCATCCGGTCCAAGGTACCAATCTACCTGCCTTTTGCTTTGACACCATCCAGGAACTTTCACATTACGCCGCCCACATCGTCGCCGGTCTGATTCGCGAGCGGGCCGCTTTGGGCCAGAAGACGGTGATCGGACTGCCAGCCGGTTCGACACCGCTGACGACCTTTCGGGAGCTGATCCGCCTGCACCGGGAGGAATCGCTCGACTTTAGCAGCGTCGAGTTGTTCCTGCTCGATGAATACTATCGACTCGCGACCGGCAGCCCTCAATCGCATCAAGCTTGGCTGCGCGAGCACCTGACGCAGCATGTGAACATCCCGGAGCAGCAAATGCATTGCTTAGACGGGAACATTGCTGAAGAACAGATCGATGCCCATTGCTTGAGATTCGAAGAAGCGATCGAGCTTTGCGGTGGCTTTGACCTTGTTCTGCTGGGGATCGGCATGAACGGACATATCGGCTTCAATGAGCCGTTTTCCTCCAGGCGAAGCAAAACCCGATTGTGCACGCTCGATTCGGTCACTAGGCGGGGTGTTGCAAGCGATTTTTTTGGAGAGGACAACGTTCCTAGCGAGGCTCTAACCGTCGGCCTAAGCAGCATCCTCGCATCGCGACGCATTCTGCTACTAGCCCTCGGTGAGCACAAAGCGAAAATCGTTTCCGAGACGCTCGAAGGTCCGGCGACCGAGCGATTGCCAGCCTCGCTCCTTCAAGAGCATCCCGACGTGCGCGCATTGATCGATGCACCTGCTGCAGCGAAACTCAAAGGGGTCGCGACGCCTTGGCTTTTGCACCATGTCCAATGGACCGACGAGCTGACCAAGCGAGCAACGCTCTGGTTGTGCCAAAAAACTGGCAAGCCCCTGCTGAAACTCACCGACGAAGACTTTCGCAACAACGACCTGCACGAACTGCTCTGGAAGCAGGGTAGCGCCGAGAAGATCTCGGAACGGGTTTTCAAATGGATGATGAATACGATCGAACCTCATCCAGCTGGGCTTGCGACGAAAACTGCGTTGTGCTTTAGCCCGCACCCCGACGACGACGTCATCAGCATGGGCGGGACCCTGATTCGACTCATCCAAGACAAGCACTCGGTTCATATCGCTTACATGACCTCGGGCAACATCGCGGTCTTTGATCACGATGCCCGAATGGTTGCTGATCTGGTCAGCGAGTACAACAAGCTCTTCGGGATCGATAGCGACAAATCCGCGCAAATGGCACGAAGCGTACGAGCTGATCTGGATCGCAAATCACCCGGTCAGCCGGACACCGAGTCCATCCTCAACATCAAGGGGTTGATCCGCAAGAACGAAGCCCGCGCGGGAGCTTTGTCGATCGGCTGCCCGGAGTCGAATCTTCACTTCTTAGATCTCCCGTTCTACCGGACCGGAACCATCGCTAAAAAACCAGTCGGCCCAGAAGACATCGCCATCATCGATGAACTTCTCCGACGCGTGCGTCCGGACCAAATCTACGTGGCAGGCGATCTTGCCGACCCGCACGGAACTCACCGCGTGTGCGCCGAAGCGATCTTCGCGGTACTCCTAGATTGGAAATCGCGCGGCGAACCAATTCCAGAAGTCCTGTTGTATCGGGGGGCATGGCAAGAATACCCGCTGCACGAAATCGAAATCGCTGTGCCCCTGAGCCCCAGCGACCTTGCCCTCAAACGCAACGCGATCTTCATGCACGA
>JBJTAQ010000302.1:0-9032 GCA_046090945.1 Pirellula sp. | reverse complement strand
CAAGTCCCCGGTGGTCTTCCACCGATTCCCGGTGGCCCAAATCCCCCCGGTGGCCCTAATCTCCCGAACGCTCCGGGCAATCCCAATCAGCAGCGTCCTACGGCCACCGTCGAACTGCGCGACGTCGCGCTGCTTGCTTGCATGCAGATCGCCGGCATGGATTATCGCAGTTACTTTAAGAATCTCCTGCCGAGTGCTTTGTGGGGTTTTAGCCCCAAGTCGATCGCCCTGCCGGCGGATTCCGATGCGATCCGCGAAGAACGCTTGCAAGCTTGGAAGAACCACCCTCGATGAGCCAATCGCACCGATCGGAATTCGATGAGGAGTCGTGGCTGTTCGAGGACGGATTCGGACCGCTGGGCGACGAGTACTTCATGCGCCGATCGCTGCAATTAGCTCAGCTTGCCGCCCAGCAAGATGAGGTGCCTGTCGGAGCGATTGTCGTGCACGCAAATAAAGTGATCGCCAGCGCTTACAATCAACGGGAGCAGCTGGCCGATCCGACCGCCCATGCCGAGATGATCGCGATCACCCAAGCCGCATCGCATTTGGACTCTTTGCGACTTGTCGATTGCACTTTGTTTGTGACCCTCGATCCCTGCCCGATGTGCGCCGGAGCGATCCTACAGAGCCGAATCCCTCGCGTCGTCTTTGGTGCTCTGGATCCTAAAGCAGGCGCGGTTACATCCCTGTATCAACTCCTGAATGATCCGCGACTCAATCATCGTTGCGAAGTCGTCGGAGGTGTTCTGGCACTCGAGTGCGGAAAAGTTTTGACCGATTTCTTCGAACTCAAACGCAAGCTTGGAAAGAAATGATTCCGTCGGCTGGTATGAGTCAACCCAAGCTACGTTCGCAGCAATGGTGGGATAATCCGAACAACCCAGGGATGACGGCTCTTTATATCGAGCGTTTTCTCAACTATGGGATGACCCTCGGGGAACTCCAAGCCGGGCGGCCGATCATCGGTATCGCGCAGTCGGCCAACGATCTTGCACCTTGCAATCGGGCACATCTTCAAACCGTGTGGCGACTGTGCGACGGCGTGCGCGATGCAGGTGGTGTTCCGATGGTTTTTCCTATGCATCCGATCCAGGAATCGGTACGTCGACCCACGGCTGCTCTGGACCGCAACCTAGCCTATCTCGGTCTAGTCGAGATCCTCTACGGATACCCACTCGATGGTGTGATTTTTACCACCGGTTGCGACAAGACAACACCGGCGGCAATGATGGCCGCGGCCACAACCAATCTGCCATCGCTGATTTTCAACTGCGGACCGATGCTCAACAGCTATCTCGATGGCGAACTGGCCGGCGCAGGTTCAATTATCTGGGAAGCCCGACGAAGGCTCAGCGCAGGGCAGATCAACCAGCAGAAATTCATGGACTTGCTAGCCGCCTCAGCCCCAAGCCCCGGGCACTGCAACGTCATGGGAACCGCACTATCGATGAACTCTCTAGCCGAAGCCGTCGGCATGGCCCTGCCAGGTACAGCGGCGATACCGGCACCGTATCGCGAGCGAGCCCAAGCCGCCCATGCGACTGGGAAACGAATCGTCGAAATGGTCCACGAGGATCTCAGACCCTCGATGATCCTGACAAGAGCCTCGATGCTCAACGCAATACGCGTCAACACCGCTCTTGGCGGATCGACCAACTGCCCACCCCACTTCATCGCCATCGCTCGGCATGCTGGCGTTGAATTGAGCATCCAGGACTGGGAAGACCACGGCTATCGCGTACCGCTGTTGGTGAATCTACAACCCGCAGGAACCCAGCTTGCAGAAGACTTTCACCGCAGCGGTGGACTGCCGACAGTCATGAAGGAGCTGCTTCATGCAGACCTGCTCGATGGATCGCTCGTGACTTGTACCGGTCGAACGGTCGCTCAAAACGTCCACGATGCTCCTAGTCCCGATGGTGCGATTATTCGCAAAGTCGATGCACCGTTGAAACACAACGCAGGATTCATGGTTTTGAGCGGAAACCTTTTCGACGCCGCCTTGATCAAAACCAGCGTCATCAGCTCCACGTTCCGCAAGCAATACCTTTCAAACCCGGATGATCCAGATGCCTTTGTCGCGAAAGCGATCGTTTTCGATGGACCCGAAGATTACCACGCAAGGATCAACCAAATCCAGGGGGACTGCGATCCAAATACGCTCCTGGTGATTCGAGGTTGCGGAACGCTCGGATTCCCAGGCAGTGGCGAAGTGGTCAACATGCTCCCACCGGATCGCTGGATCCAACAAGGAATTGGGGAACTCCCAACCCTTGGCGACGGGCGCCAAAGTGGCACATCGGCCAGCCCGTCGATCCTCAATGCCTCGCCCGAAGCCATCGCCGGTGGGGGACTTGCTAAACTGCAAACCGGGGATCTTGTCCGAATCGACCTCAAAGCCAGAAGAGTCGATGCGCTGGTCGATCCACAGCAGTGGCAGGCCCGCGAGCAACATGCCGTGGAAAAGATGACGGAAAAGTGTCCGGAAACCGCCACCCCCTGGCAGCATCTGTATCGACAAAGTGTTGGGCAACTACATACGGGAGGTTGCCTGGACTTTGCCTGCTCATTCCGCGATGTGTGCCGAGAAGTGCCTCGCCACAATCACTAGCGGTTATCTAAGGGATATCGATCGCTTGAGTGTTGGGGCTTTCGCTTCCTCGAAACCTTTCGATAATAGCCCAACTTCAAAAGCGCTCGCTTAGACACTGAATTTGATTCGTTCCTGAGTACTTAATAATTCGATCGAGGGGATCATGGCCAAGAAGAGCATTGCTGATGTGGATTGTCGCGGAAAAGTCGTCTTGATGAGGGTCGACTTCAACGTCCCTCAGGATGACTCCGGTGCGATCACCGACGATCGCCGGATCCGCATGGCGATCCCTTCGATCCAATCGGTAATCGACCGCGGTGGCAAGTTGATTCTCATGAGCCACTTGGGCCGCCCCAAGGGTAAAGGTCCGGAACCGGAGTTCACCCTTAAGCCTACCGCAGAGCGATTGGCTGAACTGCTTGGCAAGCCTGTGGCGTTTGCATCCGACACGGTAGGACCGGACGCCCAAGCCAAGGCTGCGTCGCTCAAGGACGGACAAGTTCTGGTACTTGAGAATGTCCGATTCAATCCAGGGGAAAAAGATGGCGAGGCATCCTACTCGAACACCCTTGCCTCGTTCGCCGATATCTATTGCAACGATGCCTTCGGAACTTGTCATCGCGAGGAAGCCTCGATGGTCGCTGTTCCTCTGGCGATGGGGGGCAAGCCAAAGGTGGTCGGGTTTCTGGTTGCCAAAGAGATTCAATACCTTAGCGACACGATCGCCAACCCCGGACGTCCATTTGTCGCGATCCTGGGTGGTGCCAAGGTCAGCGATAAAATCAATGTCATCAAGAACTTGCTCGGCATCTGCGATTATGTCCTGATCGGTGGAGCGATGGCTTATACGTTCTCCCTCGCACAAGGTGGAAAGACGGGCAAGAGTTTGGTGGAGCCTGATAAAGTTCCGTTGGCAAAAGAACTGATCGCTTCGGGGGGTGGAAAGTTAGTCCTTCCGTCCGATACCCATTGCGGCGATTCCTTCAGCGGCTCTTGCAACAAACGAGTCGTTGCGGCTGGTGATATCCCTGATGGCTGGGAGGGGCTCGACATCGGACCCAAAACCGCAGATCACTACGCTCAGATCGTCAGGTCAGCTAAGACCGTCGTTTGGAACGGGCCGATGGGTGTCTTTGAGATGCCGCCCTTTGACGAGGGTACCAAGGCGGTTGCCAAGGCCATTGCTCAGAGCGATGCGGTCAGCATCATCGGAGGGGGTGACAGCGCTGCGGCGATCGAGCAGCTTGGCTTTGCCGATTCGGTTACCCATGTGAGCACCGGTGGCGGCGCCAGTCTCTCGATGCTCGAAGGTGAGAAATTCCGCGCCGTCGAGATCCTCGACGAAGCTTAGGCGATCCAACATGGATCACGTCCCGATCAACGCATGTCGCATGAGCTTTAGCAGATGCTTATGTTTTCCGTTGTGGTAGAGGGCGATAAGCTCTTTTCCAACAGCCAACGCATTACGGTGATCTTGAAACCAGACCGGCTTGGGGAAGTTCACCAAGGGACCACTGAGAATCGTTTTTTCGACACGTTCTAAGAGATAGGTATTGTGGACCTGACCAATACCGCTGCGTGCATCTTCCAAGGTTGCACCCGGTGCACCTCCCCAGGGTGGAGTCAGCAAACTGTATGCGAGAGCCGACCACTGATTGACGCACACGCATCCGTAGTTGAGCGTGTTCAACGCGTTGTTCATCAGCCTGCGGTCATGGAAGGGTGTTGGAAAGGTGATCGACGCACAGAGAGTTCCTGCTAGCCGGTTGTTGCAAAAAGCGACTGCCTCTTCCAAAAACCATTCGGGCGATGGAGCGTCCAATGCGGTTTCAACACATACGCAGGCAAACGACTCCTCCTGAAACACCAGTGGATTGTTCTCGATCGATTGGTCTTCCATCAATAACCACGGCAAGCAACCGCGGTCATCGGGTTGCGTATTGGACTGCGCGAAACGTTGATACCTTTCGATCGAACCTGGGTAGTACGATGGTCGCAAGGGTGTCTGCTTTAGATAATTCTGGATGAGTTTGAGGAACTTGTGCCGCTGCGGCCATGACCTTGAAGTGATAATGACGCGTGTGGCCAAGCAGTTAAAGCCGACGTTGTTGGTGATCGATGCTGCGATATGCTTGGCTTGGGAAGCGAGTTGAGCTGACGAGTAGATGCCCGGTACCACAACCCAAGGACTTACGTTCCCCAATTCGCTCGTAACGGGTTTGTTGACCCTCGGTGTCTTGCGCTGCTTGAGAAGCTGCACCTCTTCGGGATCCGAGCCCCACACGATTCGATCGTGGGTTGGGAGTGAACCGGTCAGGTGAATATCACCGATCGCTGGATGATCGACCAAAGCCTGTCCGACTTGTGAGTCTCCCTCGACAGCCAACAGCAAGCCTTCTTTGAACAGAGGTTCGAAGGCTTGTTCGAAGATCGATTTGAGATAGGAATTCACAGGATTCATCTTGAGGATGACTTGTTTACCGCAGACAAGCGACTTATGGATCGCATCGGAGAACGGGACCGAGGAGACATTGCCGGCACCGAGCACCAGAGAGATTTCACAGACCGCCGTGTTCTGCAGATTTCCGAACAGAGCGAGGTGTCTTTTGCGAGGGTCGGTTCGTTCCATGAGGACGACATCTGCGCGAATTCGATCGAAGATCACGCGATCCCACAGGCTGTGAGTGGGGAAAATTCGCAGAAGCGGTTTTCGAATCAGCGTCCGCTCGATGCTGTTTTGGCTCCCGTCCGGAAGCCGAGGAGTTCCGTATTGCTGGAGGTCCGAGAACGATTTCCCCAGCAATCTCAGGAGTCGCACGGCGATCAGAGGGCCGGTCAGAAGTTCCTCGGCTAGTACGTCGTTTCGATCCGGGCATCCTTTCGCCCTCGCACCTGCGCGGATCCATTCATCCACCGTCGGAAGGACACTCTCGACGCAGGACCGGCATAAATCAATGCGCCTCTGTAGCGTCAACCCGTGCTCGCGGACCGGAGCCCTGTGCAGTCGCTCGATCATCGCTTGTATCATGGAAAACTGGTCCTAGTCGGCCGTCGTTGGTTGTATACTGTCGATCCCACACGGATTATCATACATCAGCATCTGCGTTCTGATCGATGGGAGCAACCACCCAGATGGCCTCAATCCAAAAGATTCTCTACGTCATCGGGACAATGGACACCAAGGGCCAAGAGTTACGATACGTCGCGGAGTTCCTGAGGAATTCCCCGGTGGTCCAGTCCCTAGGTTTGGGCGTCGAAGAGATCGATGTAAGTACGACGGTTCCAACGGAACTCATGCCGCAGAGCCTTGCCGAATTAGATCGCTCGGTTGCGATCGAAACCATGAGTGGTGTCTTGGTCGAGCACCTCAAACGAAAGCATCTCGAAGGGCAGCTTGCAGGGGCCATCGGCCTGGGTGGGAGCGGAGGAACCGCCCTGATTGCCCCGGCACTTCGAGCCTTGAGTGTCGGCGTCCCCAAGGTCATGGTCTCGACGGTCGCTGCGGGAAACATCGCACCATATGTCGGTTGTAGCGATTTGATGATGGTACCCTCGATTGTCGATGTCAGTGGACTCAACGCCGTCTCGATACGCATTCTCTCGAATGCAGCCAACGCACTTGCTGGTATGGCGACCGGTTCGGCCCCGGAACATCCTATCAAGCCGGCATTGGCATTGACCATGTTCGGCGTAACAACCCCTTGCGTGACTGGGGTCCGACAAGCCCTCGAAGAGCTCGGTTACGACTGCCTTGTCTTTCATGCTACGGGTGTCGGCGGGCAAGCGATGGAGAGATTGATCGAAGGAGGGTTTGTGCAAGGGGTGCTCGATCTGACGACGACCGAAGTGGCCGACGAGGTCGTCGGTGGAGTCTTTCGTGCTGGACCCAAACGCTTCGATGTCTTATCGGAACGCCGTATCGGTTGCGTGCTGAGTGTTGGAGCGATGGATATGGTCAATTTCGGTGCGATGGATACCGTTCCGGCTGAATTCAGAAATCGCAATCTGCACATCCACAACTCGAATGTCACGCTCATGCGGACAACCCCTGAGGAGAACAGAAAATGTGCGGATTGGATCGCCGACAAACTCACCAAGAGTCTCGGTCCGGTCCGCGTGCTGCTACCGACGCAAGGGGTCTCCGCGCTGGACGCTCCGGGCAAACCCTTCTACGATCCAATAGCCGACCAAGCCCTCTTTGATCGGCTCGAACAGCGATTAATTGGTTTAGCGAATGTTAATGTTGAGCGAATAAACGCCCACATCAATGATCCAGAGTTTATTCGCCGCGTCTTGGAAGCCTTCCACCAGATCGCGAGCTGACAACGTCTTAGATCATTCCGTCAAGCAATCCTGAAAGGATCAGAAAACGATGGCCAACAACAAGCCAGTGACCCGAACCGCAATCCTTGAGAAACTCCGGGCCAAAGTGGCCAGAGGTGAACCGATCATCGGTGGAGGGGCCGGAACCGGCATCTCGGCCAAATGCGAAGAGGCAGGAGGCATCGATTTGATCGTCATCTACAATTCCGGACGCTATCGAATGGCCGGCCGCGGCTCTCTCTCCGGACTACTGGCTTATGGAAATGCGAATCAAATCGTCAAAGAGATGGCCTACGAGGTTCTCACCGCCGTCGATCACACGCCGGTCTTAGCGGGTGTCAACGGCACGGACCCATTCATGATTCGCGAGGTATTTCTCAAAGAACTCAAAGAGCTTGGCTTTGCTGGCGTCCAAAACTTCCCCACCGTAGGGCTTATCGATGGCTTGTTTCGAGCCAACCTCGAAGAGACCGGGATGAGTTATGCGCAAGAGGTGGAAATGATAGCCGCAGCAAGACAACTTGACCTTCTAACGACCCCGTATGTGTTCAACACCAAGGAGGCCGAGTTGATGACCAAGGCTGGCGCCGATATCGTTGTTGCCCACATGGGTCTGACCACCAGTGGATCGATCGGTGCAAAGAGTGCCAAGACGCTTGAGGATTGCGTAAGTCAGGTGCAAGCCATTGGTCAGACGTGCAAGTCGCTGCGAAGCGATTGCTTGGTCCTGTGCCATGGCGGGCCTATCGCCAACCCTGCGGATGCTCGGTACATCCTCGAGCGATGTCCTGGGATCGATGGTTTTTACGGCGCAAGCTCTATGGAGCGATTGCCGACCGAACTAGCCATCACCCAGCAAGTTCGCGACTTTATGAGTATCAAACGATAAAACGAATACAACGCTGTTCCCTGATAGGTAGCTCCGGGGACGGATCCGAGTAAATCCAACTGTTGCTTCTGTTCTCAAGGGATTTGATCATGACGTCCGACTCCATACAACTCAAACGTTCGAGTTCCAGTAGCCCACTGGTTTATGGAGCGACGGTTTTCGTCAGCGCATTTCTGCTTTTTCAGGTTCAACCGCTGCTGAGCAAGTTTATTTTGCCTTGGTTCGGCGGGACTCCCGCCGTCTGGACGTCGGCCATGCTCTTTTTTCAAATCGTTTTGTTCTTGGGATATCTCTATGCCCATGTGACTAGCACCTATCTATCAGCTCGACACCGACTCTACCTGCATTGGCTGGTCTTGGCAGCAGCCCTAGGTAGCGTAGCACTGAATCGACTGATACCGCCCGTGAGCTTGCGACCAACCGGAGGTAATAACGAATCGCCGCTTCTTCAAGTCTTGATACTCTTGGGAGCGACGGTAGGTTTTCCCTACTTTGCTCTGTCGTCGACCGGACCGCTCCTTCAGAAATGGTACAGTGAGACTTTTTCAAAATCTCCTTATCGCTTATTTGCGCTCTCGAATCTTGGATCGCTACTGGCCTTGCTGAGCTATCCGTTTATCTTTGAAGCCAATTGGGGAATTGTCTCCCAAGCGATGATGTGGTCGGTTGGATTTGGGGTCTTCGTCGTTTGCTGTGCGTATTGCGCCTGGCAAACCTACACACACTCTGGTCACAAGACGCCAATGATCTCGAGTGTCTCGGATACTTCGTTGGCCGGTGACCGAACCGATTTGAGCAATCCGCAGGTCGATGGAATCTCGGATCCCCCTCCTTCGTTAACTCAAATATTCTGGTGGCTCGCCCTCCCAACTCTGGCGTGCCTTCTATTCCTGGCAGTTACCAACGAGGTTTGTCAGAACATTGCGACGGTCCCACTGCTTTGGATTGTCCCACTTGCGCTGTACCTGCTCTCGTTCATCGTGGCCTTTGATCAACCCAAATGGTACTCACGGAGGATTTATGCGATCGTCACCCTCGGGCTGATCTTGCTGGTCTCGAACTACACCGATTTTGTGGAACACCTGTCCGATATATGCAACCGAGTTTTGGGGCTTAGCGGGCCGAGCAGATGGATGTTGTCGAATCTGTGGTCGCTAGAGGCGGGAGTCTATTTCTTGACTCTATTTTGCATGCTGGTCGTTTGTCACGGAGAATTGGCCAAGT
>JBJTAQ010000301.1:0-7511 GCA_046090945.1 Pirellula sp. | reverse complement strand
CGTCGCCTGGAACGCTTTGAACGTGCCTGGCAGCAAGCACCGGCGGAACTACGGGCCCGTAGCACTGCATCGATGGAGCAGGCTGTCGGTAGCTTTTTCTCATTGCAGTTGAGTCGCGCCGGAAAACTACTCGATCAAGCTTGGTTGCAGGTCACGGGAGTCGAGGAGGGCCAGCAGCCTGAGCGGCTCAAAAGCATTCGATGGAAGATCGATCTGGAGGAGACCCTTTTGGATGTGAATAGACCTGTTCTGCGAGGTGTTGCTGGCGTCTTCTACGACCAGCAACCTGAGGACTCTGGCAGGACCGAGATCGAACTGAAAGTTTGGCCATGGAATGACTCGCCAGCCAGGGTGATGCAATCGGAATCCGAGCAAAAGCCTCTATGGAGCCAAGCGATTGTCGTCACCCCGGGAGAGTCGTTCGAGGTCGATCTGCGAGGGCTCGCCGCCGGCGATTATGTCGTGACTGGTCATGGGAAGGGATCGGTTCCGGGCAAGTTGGATTGGATTTGTCCATCGGTGAGTCTGGTCGATGGACTTCAGGAGCGGTTTGCGAGGATCGAGGGTTGGAGCGAGTCGACTCGAAAGGAAAATAGTCGCATCCAATCCGATGAGCCCAACGCGAGCGCGACGGGGCAAACGGCCAAGAGCACTGCGAAGTTTCTGGCGAGGGAACTCGGACGGGGACGCAAGGGAACCGACTTCGAGATCGATCTGCCCTGGAATCGGTTGCTCGGTGACTTTGAGCAGATCACCGAGCCGAGTGGTTCCTTTGAGGCTTGGTTGAGAAGGCCTGGTTGGAAGTGGATGCAACTGAGCCGTGGACGATCGACCCAGGTCGTGCGTATGGAGGTCCCTGAATATGACCAGCAGGACACGAGCAAAAAGCTTCCAGTGCTGATTGCCTTGCATGGGGCCGGAGGCAGCGAGAACATGTTCTTTCAGACTTACGGTGCTGGACGATTGGTCGAACTGGGCAAACAGCGTCAATGGATTGTTGTATCTCCTCGTCAAACCATGACCGGTTTAGGATTGGATGTGCCGGAGATAGTCCGAGCATTGGCGGAACACTTGCCGATCGATACCGAGCGTGTTTACTTGGTCGGTCATTCGATGGGTGCCGCACAGGCGATGAACCAAGTCAGCAAGCATCCGGAATCCGTCCGCATGGTCGCCGCCTTGGGCGGAGGTGGTGGGGTTCGAGATACCGAAGCGATCCACGGTGTCTCTTTTTATGTGGCTGCCGGTGAACGAGACTTTGGTAAACCTCGAGCCAAGAGCCTTGGCCAGCAACTCCAACGCATCGGTTGCGAGGTCGAGTATCGAGAGTACCGAGACGTCGAGCACATGGTGATCGTCCAAGCGGCATTGGACGATGTATTTGCTTTCTTTGACAAACGAGGTAAGACAAACGAGGTAAAGAGATGAAAATTTTGGGGGACCCAGCGCTGAGTGCAACCCGACTGATGCTGGCCGCTACGTCGGTCTATGCCATCTTCGTGCAGGCCAATCACTTGATGGCGAAAGGTAATTTTCAGCTAGGACCATTCCTGAGTTTCTTCACCATCCAAGCCAACCTTATTGCTGTTGCGGTGTTGGTGATCGAGGGGCTCGGGGGGCTGGGGCTTTCTCCAGAGCGCAGGACCGCGTTTCGAGGATCGTCAGTCTTGTATCTTGGGATCACAGGACTCGTTTATGCAGTGCTGCTATCGCAACTGCCGATGGTCAAGCAGATAGTTCATCCGTTTTCGGATGCCGTTCATCACTTGGTCATGCCCCTTTGGATCCTGTTTGACTGGGTGGCATTTCCACCAGCCACTCGCCCAAGTTATCGACGCTCGCTGTGGTGGCTCGTCTACCCTCTTGCATTCCTGTTCTTTTCCCTCGGCCGAGGGCTTCTGACCGGTTGGTATCCCTATCCTTTTTTGAATCCGAGTCAGCCGGGCGGATGGATCGCAGTATGGATCGTCAGTGGGGTGATCTTGGCGATCGGTTGCTTGATGATTTGGGCAATCTTAAAGCTGGTGCCCCGTTGCAGGCAGCAACTTAGGCCCGGTACCTCCTAGCGAACCTGCTTGGACGATGAGTTCCGAGCGATTGGGTCGACAATCGGAGGCAGGCTAGGCTCGGCATTCTGGCTCGAATCGGAGACTGCGATTGCAAACCAGCCCTGCTCCATCTGCAACTGAGAGACTTTCATTCCTTGAGCCATCGGGTTGCTCACGAGCGACTCGGAGACCATCGGGATCGCGGAGTTGCCCGCGAAGACCTTTGAGAAAATAGCCCTTATCGGGAACCGATCCTTGGATCCCAATCGATGTCCATCGACGCTGATCAATGCGTCGCGTTCGAGCGAAGCTCGCAATCCATCGACCGATGGGATGTACGATGTTCGCACCATGAAATTTTTGAGTTGAATCCGACCGGGTTGTTCGAGCGACGCGACACGCAGCGTCAACCACATGCGACCCTCGGCAAACTCGATCGTCATCGGATGGACGTCCATGAACCGAATCACGACATCCTCGGGTGTATCCTCAGGTAGTTCAAACGCTGGCTGCTGCAGGATTTCAGCGATCTTTTCGGCCAGTTGCCGAATAGTCCACTCGCGATCGGTCGAGATGGCTTGTGCGATCAGGTTGTTGATGGCCGATTGATGGAGTTGAAGCGACAGCAAGCTTTCGGCGGGAGCCAGAGGTCGAGGAGTATAGGCGGCGATTTGATTCACCCCGGCAACACGGTATCTCGCCACCAACCGTGTATCGGTCGATTGCATATCGAGGATCATCGGTTGCAGGTCCAAGGAGTGCAAAGGGCCGATGAGTCGTTTATCGAACTGCTCTTGAGCCCGATCGATATTGCTTTGCAACTGCTTGTTGAACTCATCGTCGGTCTGCTTGGCAATCATTCGCTGAGAGATCCGCTTGGCTAAAGGCTTTTTCTCGTTGAATTCCTGCTTAGCGACGTACCGAACCATGTCGCCGATGATGGGCAACTGATCCCAGTTGGTCGAGAATTTGCGGAGCGATTCCTGGGATTGCACGTTGGCCGGTTGGCCATTGATGCTCATCGATGCCGGGTCGATACGTATCTCACGCACCGATTGAACCTTGGCATTGCTCGAATTGTAGAACGTTGCCCCGCTACGGCTGCTGCGGGTGTTGGAGTGGATGTTTCCATCGAGGTTGAGCGCGACTTTCCAACCGTTTGGGTCTGGAAGGAAATCGATACTCAGATTGGTCTGTATCTTGCTGGCACCTTGCGTGTCGGCACCGAGAATTTTCTGCTGCACCGGCCGCGTAGTGACTTGGTCCTTGGGCATCAGCCGATTGACAAAATCCTCGGAAACACTCAACCGGAGATTCGCATTGCGATACTGCTGATTCAGAGCGTTGGCCACCGCATATTGGCCCTGCGAATCGGCGAACCGCAGCGATTGAATCGCCTCGGCAACATCCTCGCAACAGCGATGCACAGAAGCCGCTTCGATCGATTCGATGTCCATCAGTAATTTACGATAATCGACCGGTGCGGTCGTCAGCGGACGAACGTCTTGGGCAAGCGTTTGAATTTCGCGACTGCCAAGGACCTTTTTCTGATCCTCAGAAAGTCGGCTGAAGGTCAATCGTCCCAAAAATTCCCTTGCGATTTGAACTTGCTGCTCGGCAGACAGATCCCCACCGGCGAGTTCCTCGATCTGATCGAGCATGAAAAACTCGCTCCAATTCTGCGCGTCTGATGTTCCCTTCAACGCAGATCGAACCACCGAGATGTCCTCGGTAAGTTTGGAATAATCCAGTCCAGTGCTCTGCGTCGATACGAACTTTTCGCTAGGAGCAAGACTCGCCTCGGACGTCAAACACTGGTGGACTCGATCCCAGACGATCGCCCGCCGTTGGACCGCATGCGACAAGCCAGAGACTTCAAGAGCCCGCTCTGTCGACGACTCCAGATTCGATTCCGCCCACGCGAAACCTTGAGCACTCAAATTCCGCGCCTGTTGCAGGAGCTCCGCAGATCGCTTCGAATGAATCGGCTCCTGTGCAAATGATTCGAATAACCGCTGTACCTCAATCGGCCAATCTCCCAAGCCTACGATGGGTGCCTCTTTGGACCGACCAATCAGCGCACTGCACTGCGCTAGCAGACTTGCCGCCAAAGGCCAGTTGCGGTTGCTCTGCACACTCGAAGGAACCTGACGACGCTGAAACAACGGGTCGGCAATTGCCTCCTGCTCAGTCGCATTGGAGGCCGAAGTTGTCGAGGATACCGCAACACTTGGAACCCCTCTGCTGCTTGCAATCCCTCGAGAGCCACCGGACTCGAAAGGATTGATAAACTCACGTCTGACCGGAGCCGTGATTCGGACCGAACTCGACGGTTCAATCATCGCGATCGAACTCGGTGCGGGACTTCGGTAGGCACTCGAATCGGACCTTGCTACCAAGTCCTGAGCCGGGTAAGACTCCAAGGCGATCGGTTCAGCCACAATCTTCGACTTGGTCACCGGAGAGTCAACCGTATCGACAACCTTCGTTCTCTCCGGAAACTTGATCCCCCTGGTTTTCGGAGCCACCAGGTCCGGACCAAAGAGAAACAGCAGCGAGGCAAAGATGGCTGCCAAGAGTGCATAAACCCACCCGCTGACTCCCTTTGTAGACCGCATCGTCATCCGTGTTTCCCCTACGACGGCTCAAAATCCTCGGCCTCCACCACGATCCCCTTACCGCCGGTATCGCAGGTCGTCTGAACATCGTCCCTCGTCCTAAGTTTTTCGACCTTTGGACCCCCAGCGGTGAAAACACTCTGGCCCGATTTCGCCCAGTATTCCCAGACAAGCTACCCCTCTGTAACGTCTGGATAAAATAGGAGGACTCTTGGATTTGCTAGCATGCAATCGATCTCATTTTGGATATGATGGGAGCCTTCGGTATTCACCCCCATTTAGTAATCCGGGCATTTAGTAATCCGGGCATTTAGTAATTCGGGTCACTCACATGAAGTTCTTTGCGGCGAGCATGCTCGAATGCATGCATCCGTCTAGGTTTCTTAGGCTGAGCTTAGGCTGGCTCTTTTTTTCTACCTGCTTATTGATTCTTGGCCTCTGGAAGGCCGAGGCTCAGACGGTTGCTTTCAATGCGGATCATCAAGCCAAAGGGCCAAGAGCCGTGCAAATTGAGGATATGTTCAAGTACCTGCGGTATGCCGAACCGCAGCTCAGTCCGGACGGTAAATCGGTGGTGTATCAGGCAACCAAATTCATCGACCCGTCAAAAAATTCCAAGACGACGAATCTCTACCGGGTTGATCTAGAGACTCTCGCAACGCATCAGGTCACGACGTCGACCAAATCGGACACGCATGCGAGGTTTTCGCCCGACGGCAAACGGCTGCTTTTTGAATCCACCCGGAATGGGTCGTCGCAGTTGTACATTCTGGATGGATCGATGGTAGGAGAAGCAAGGCAGTTGACCAATATCTCGACCGGCGCATCGACGGGCATCTGGTCGCCTGATGGAAAGCGTGTTGCATTCGTATCGACGATTCGCCCCGAGTTCAGCGGGCTTGCGTTTAGCGAATCGGATGCAAAGAACAAAGAGGCCGACGATCAGGCAGCGGCCAATCCGGTCAAAGCCAAGATCTTTACCAAACTGTTCTATCGCCACTGGGATTCGTATGTCGAGGACAAGCGGCAGCATTTGTTTGTGATCAATGCCGATGGGACTGAGTGCCGGGATGTAACGCCCGGCGACCGGGACGCTTATCCAACGAGCATGACCTTCAGCGCGGGGGATGATTTTTGTTTCTCTCCCGACGGTCGATATCTGATCATCACTGCAGTGCCATCCCAGGGTGAGAGTTGGACGACCAACTACGATCTTTGCCGTATCGATCTTAGCAATCCATCGAGCAACTGGGAGACTCTAACGCCCGGCAACAGCGCTGCGGATTGCAATCCCAAGTTCAGTCCAAGCGGCAAGCGGATGGCATACAAAGCCCAAGCTCGTCCGACATATGAAGCCGACAAATGGAATCTGATGGTCGTCGAGTGCAAGCCTGATGGGAGTTGGACGAGCGAGCCGAAGGTATGGACGGCTGACCTCGATCGCAGCGTTGGCGACTTCAGTTGGGTCAGCGACGAGAGCATCGCTTTTGTGGCCGAGCACAACGGCGCGACGGCTTTGTTTACGGCGGACGGCAAGGACAAGCCCAAGCAGATAGCTTTGCGTTTTGGGGACGAAGTAGGTGGACCGACGCGAGCCGGCCAGATCACTGCCATGCATCCGTCAGCCGATCGCGTCGTCTTTGCCCGAGCGACGATGAACGGGCCTGTGGAATTGTACGTTGGGAATAAAGCCGACTTGGCTTCGGCTCCTGTTCGCAAGATCACCAACGGGAATGACGCGTTGGCCCAGAGCCTCGTGCGGACCGCTCCAGAGTCGATGACGGTGGATGTCGAGGGGTCGCAGCCGATGCAGATGTGGATACTCAAGCCGCCTGGCTTTGATGCTTCGAAGAAATGGCCTGTGGCCTATTTGATTCATGGAGGGCCGCAGGGGGCTTGGGAGGATGGATGGAGTTTCCGATGGAATCCTCAGTTATGGGCTGCTCAGGGCTATGTTGTGGTCCTTCCGAATCCTCGAGGGTCAACAGGTTTCGGGCAGAAGTTCTGCGATGAGATCAGCGGTGATTGGGGGGGCAAGTGCTATCGGGATTTGGTCGCCGGTTTGGAAGCGGTTAAAAAGCTACCCTACGTCGATGCTTCGCGAATCGGATCAGCTGGAGCAAGCTTCGGCGGATACATGCAGGATTGGTTTGCCGTCAATGAGATTGCCAAGGACCTGCGATGCTTGATCAGCCACTGCAGTGTCTATAACTTCGAGAGCATGTGGGGGACGACCGACGAGTTGTGGTTCGACGAATTCGAGCATGGCGGACTACCTTGGGAGATCCCCGGCAAATATCGGGAGTTCAGCCCGCACACCCTGGCAGGTAATCTGGGCAAGTACAAAACTCCAATGCTGGTCATCCACAACGATTTGGACTTTCGATGCCCGATTGGTCAAGGCCATGAATTGTTCCAAGCCTTGCAACGTCAAGGCGTACCTAGTCGCTTTGTGAATTTTCCGGATGAAGGGCATTGGGTGACCAAGTCCCCCAACAGCATCGCTTGGCACAACGAAGTGTTCGCTTGGTTGAAAAAGTATTGTCCACCGGGTGCGCGCTAAGATGGGATCTGGATTGGAGCAAGTAGGTAGTAAATCAGGGTTGGGGCTCCACTGGAGGATCCTCATCGGTATGACGATTGGGGCGACCGCTGGGATCGCTTGCAATCTTGTGGTGCGGAGTCAAGGTCCCGCTGCCATTGCCAATTTGAAGTGGTTCGCCGACACGTTTACGTTTCCGATTGGAAATATTTTTTTGCGATTGATTTTCATGGTCGTCGTCCCGCTGGTGTTCTGCGCGCTGACGCTTGGCGTCGCCGAGATGGGGGATGTACGAAAACTCGG
>JBJTAQ010000300.1:0-3294 GCA_046090945.1 Pirellula sp. | reverse complement strand
CTCCGACGGCGCTGGAGAAATCCTAGCGGTCGGCGATGCGGTCAAATCCCTAAGCGTCGGCGACCGAGTCGCAGCGAATTTCTTCCCAACCTGGAAAACCGGTAAATTCAACCTCGCCTACCACCAAGCCGACCTGGGAGGAACCCTCGACGGAATGCTCCGCGATCACGCCATCTTCTCGGAAAGCTCGCTTGTGAAAATCCCCTCCGGCTGGAGTTTTGCCCAAGCCGCCACGCTCCCTTGCGCCGCACTAACCGCTTGGGTCGCCTTGGTCAATCGCGGACAACTCCGACCTGACCAAAGCGTCTGCGTCCTGGGAACGGGCGGCGTCTCGATCTTCGCCCTACAGTTCGCCAAACTCATGAATGCCAAAGTTGCCGTTACCTCCAGTAGCGATGCCAAACTTCAACGTGCGATGGATCTGGGCGCGGACTTAGGTGTGAACTATACGACCACTCCGCAGTGGTCCAAGCCGATTTGGGAGTGGACCCATGGGCAAGGCGTGGATCATGTGATCGAAGTCGGCGGGCCGGGAACACTCGACCAATCGATGCGCGCCGTTGCCGCCGAAGGTCATATCGCACTGATCGGTGTTCTGACCGGTTTTGGACCTCCAACCGCAAGTCTCTTCCCGCTGCTTGCGCGAAACGTTCGACTCAACGGTATCTACGTTGGCTCGTGCGAGGACTTCAAGGCTATGGTCCATTTCATTGAGGAACATCCGATGGTCCCTCAGATTGATCGAGTATTCGCGTTCGAAGAGGCGCCCCAAGCCTTTGAGTACCTAGAATCTGCAACCCACTTCGGCAAAATCGTTATCGAGATGTGACGGGGTTGCGTCGATAGACAGCCCGATCGGGCCATTGAACGCAGTACTCGCTCCATCGACGATCGGGGACTGGAAAATCGGTACTAATGAACTGCGCTCCACTTTTGATCGCTTGCTCGCGCTGGAGTGTGTCATTCTTTCTGGCCTGCTTGGTGTCCGAATCCGCGCGAGTCCGAACTAAGAAACCCCTTCGAACGCATTCTTGGATTCGATCGAAGTCGTTGAACGGATCGTTGAGTTTCATCCAAGCAGCTGCGGGATGATCGGGATTCACGGACACGAACATCACTCGACCTCGCAACGACTCATGGTCTTCCAGATACCGCTCCTTGAGCCCATCGGTGTTGTCCAATGCAAAGAGAATTTTTCCGGAGCATTGCTCGAGAGTTGGCCAACCCTCTTTCTCGATCGCTTGCCGAAGGGTCGGATGATCACGCCGCACGATGTCAGGTGTTAATAGCATCGAACTCGGAACACAAGCTCGTATCTCCTCATCGAGCGCATCGAGTTTCGAACGATCGAACTTCAGGGGTTTGACACCCGCTGGTCCGGTCACAGACTCCTTGAGCTCCAATAGTATCATAATCGGCACATGCCCTGGATGGGACTTGGACCAAGCGACGGTCTGTTCCAAGGCGGCTTTGAGGGTTGGGACATGGGTTGCAAAGTCAAAGCCTGGTGCATGAATGATCTTTGTACCGGGTTCAGCCATGACTTTATCGAAATCAAACGGCATGCGAGGGTCAGGCTCCGTCTGCTTGGCAAGTTGCCTTCCGACTGGCTTGCTGTACAACCCTCCATCCGGATCGGCGTAGATATCGAGTTCGATCTGGCGAATGCCATAATCGCTGAACTGATCGGACAGGGGTGCGTGGGTATAGTCGATCGCATCGGCGACCCCTTTGCCCGTAAGTCCGATGATCTTCATCATCTCGGGAGCAGGAGCCAGGTGATACGAGTTGTGCGTGCCGATGACTTGGATCTCGTTGAGCCTCAGGTGCTTGTCCACCTCCGAAAACTCCCTCCCTGGTCGAGCGGCCTCTGGGGCCGGTTGACCGTGTAGCGTCTGCCAAGTACCCAAGGCCACAATCAGGACGCTTAACCAGGTCGCAAGCGATCGAATTGGTTTCAACATAGGTTCTTTTTCGGATGAAGTTTGGAATGTGCTGATAAACGTGTTAGCAATTAAGATTCGAACTAGGCCGTGTCAGGAAGCGAACGAGTCGGCTTGCAAGAATATAACGCGCAAGCCAGCCTTCGAGGTGGTTTTAAGTGCTTGGTGGTTGCTGGCTTGCGGGGATTCCGACAAAGAGTTCCGAGCCGCGGATTTGAATGGGGAAATGATCCGTCTTGATCTTTGGATTGTCAGCCCAGGTTCCATCCGAAAGGGAGAAACGCCAAGCATGCCAAGGGCAAGCGACACAGCCCTCGTGAATCCAGCCAGCCGAAAGCGATGCCCCTTGGTGCGGGCAAAAATCATCCAGCGCATAGAAATTACCGTCGGACTCGAAGACCGCGATCATCCGATCTTTGATTGGGAACGCACGCCCCTCGTTTTTGGGGATCTGGTCAAGCTCTGCAATGAAAATCCATTCGAATTCGGTTGGTGCGTCACTCACTGAGCAATTCCCTTCTAAGCAGATCGAGTGCGGTTTTCGCCAATCGCTGATAAAACAACTCCGGATGCCCACTGACGCGTTGCGTTTTCGTCAAAACCCTTTGGCTTTTCTCGCCCCCAGGTCCAACGATAGCAATCTGCAAGTCGGTCGTCGGGAGCGAAGTTTCGGAGGTAAACGAGCAAGCCGGCGGATACACTCCTACCGCCAGCGCATAATCGGTTTGATGATCGCGTTGGGATTCGAGCGCAAGGCTCGCGAGCCAACCGGGATCAGGAACTGGAGGGACTGTCGGCATCCAAGTCGCATGCTTGAGGCCACTGGTCGGGCTTGGTGCAAATCCTTCGCTGAGCATCTGACCGACCCAGCATCCTGCTCCGACTTCGACCAGACTGAGCGTCTGGTTTTTCGCACGTAGAATTTCATAAACAACTTCGTGTAACTCGGTCTCACCCTCCGCATAAATCACATCGCCAAAGGCCGAGTGAATCTGATCGACGGTAGGTTGGATGCCGGCCATGAATTGCTCGTGTGAGGGTGCTCTGTCTGCGATGCGAAGTGTGATTGTGGCTTTGGAGACAGTGATTCCGACACGGGGAATGCGATCTCTTGCGATCAGATCCGGGATCACTTTCTCAACGTCGCTTTCACCGAGTCCGAAGAGTTTTAGCGAGTGGTAGTACCATCGTTGATCGCCCAAGCCCATTTCGTCGACTAGGCGATGCTCGACGGTATGGCTGAGCATTTGAATCATTTCGGCCGGAACACCTGGCAAGGCGAACAGCCTACAGGTGTGCTGCCGGTCGCTATCGGTCGCAAGTTGCACTTGAAGATCGATGCCCGGAGCGG
>JBJTAQ010000299.1:0-2534 GCA_046090945.1 Pirellula sp. | reverse complement strand
TTACAAGCCCGGTAGAATCGCGGGGCTCTAGCGAATTTGGCGAATTTGCGGGTTTTGCAGGGACATTTGGTAAGTCCGTAGAGTTGGCCCTGCAAAATGGGGCTTCGAAGCCCGCATCAAGAGATCATCGATTTGAGTAGTAGGAGTCGACCATTGCGTGCAAGAAAATTAGAGACTCTCGCATTTCTGCCATGCCATTCATTCCGTCCTCGATACTGATCCAACCGGAATATCCGACACCAGAAAGCTTCCTGAAGATCTCCGGGTAATTGTTCAAACCCTTGCCGGTGACCCCATGCAACAGCAACTTCGAATAACCCGCGCTTCCCTCGGCATGCTTGAGGTCATCAAGAGTCGCCCCGGCAACCAAATAACGGTCGCTGGCATGCATGCTTACGACCCGATGCAGTACCGCATCGAGCAAATCCAGTGGATCATCCCCTGCAACCACGGCATTACTCGGGTCGTACTGCACGCCGAACGTCGCCGACTCGGGGATCCTGTCCAACAGACGCAGAAAAACGTCTTTCTTCTGGGCAAACTCTGGATATAACCAAAATCCGTCCTTGTAATGGTTCTCAATCCCCAAAACGATTCCAAACGATTCGGCCGTCGGAATACAGGCCATGATTCCCTCAGCCGCGTAGTCCAATCCCTGCTCAAGCTCAACCTCCGGCCAACGCTGGCCACTGAGCACGCGACAAACGGTTCCCGGACCACCTAGCTTGTAAGACACCTCGATCATACGCTTTTGGTACTCGACGGCCGCTTGCCTCTTGGAAGCATCCGGGTGTGTGAAGTCCGGCGAGCAACACAGCATGGGCATCTCGAAATCGGCGGCTTTCAAAGCGTCTCGGATCTTTCCAAGAAAGCCATCCGTCAACTCCCAAAGAAAACCCTCGTACATCTCGAGTCCCTCTGCCGGAAGATCCCGAGCCATCTCGATCCAATCGAAAACGCTCATCGAACGCTTTTGGGATATCTCCTCCAAATAGCACTTTGGAAAGGCGCTGATCCGAGGTCGATTCGAGGTTGACATCCTGGGTTCCTGCAAAATCCTGGTAAGCTGAGCTTGTTTTTCTCGTTTTTCGGGAATTGCCGCAGCTATCCCCCCAAGGCTTTTCCGAGGTCGACCCGGTCATTTGCGAAACGGCAATGATTACCAAGTGGATTGGAAACGACCCGCGAACTTTTGACTGCCCGGTTCAAGAGTATACATCGAACCGCGTAATCCCATGAATCGGTCCCCTCGTCACCCAAACGTGGAAAGATAGAAACTCTACCGAAAATTATGCGGCATCAGATAAATTGATGCGGCGACCCTGCCATTCCCTCTAACCGATTCAACCAGCCGCGACATCCGCCCCATTTTAACAGTTTCATTCAATTCCTAACCCTGATTTTACTTGTTTACGCCGATCCACGGAATACACTTCTAGAATCTAGGTTTCATCGGTACCCCTTTTAGCCCGTTTCATCCATGTCGAAAAACAACTTCCGAGCAGCTTTGCTTGCTTCACTGTCGTTCCTGTACATCACTGACTCCTACGCAGTTGTCTGTGCGCAAGAATCTGAAACCAAGGCTGAAACACTTTCGCAACCGGCCCAGTCGACCACTGCTAGTGAATCCAAATCGGACGGATTGAACCATCATCAATGGCTCCGACTCTCGGCAGATGGCTCTTTTTGGGGAACGCTTGGGACTCCCGCAGGCGAGAGTCAAATTAAACAAAGCGGGGTAGACGTAGCCCTCGTTCACAACGGCAAAAGCGTCGCTGTCGTGACCACCGCCGAAGATGGGTCGTTCCGATTTACAGACATAAAGCCGGGTGTTTACGCTCTTGTGGCACAGAATCCAAGCACCCTGGCGGTGATGTCCCTGACCCTCCTTGACTCGTCAGCTGGTAAGCATTTGCCTGGTGGTATTCAAGTCCGGACGCTGACACCTGCTACCGAGCGTGTTGTCTCCCTGGTACGAAGTGGCTCGATCCCAAGGCTCAGTAACTCGCATGATGTCGAGCGAGATCCTGTGGGCGCAGATCGGACTTTTTTGAATAGCGGGCGTATTGCGATCGATGCAGAAGGTGGCATTCGAGGTAGAGTATCCGTTCCCGACGCCAGCCTTGACCTGAGCAGCACTTCGATCTATCTGACGCACTCCGGAAACGAAGTTGCCAGGACGCGTGCGGACCGACAAGGCAACTACCGCTTCGATAACATTCCTCCCGGCAATTACGGCTTCGTAGCCTCCGGCCCTGCTGGTATCGCTGCTCTCGGATTTGTTGCTGTTGGTAGCGGTGGTGCCGGTGGAGACTCTAGCACCTCGATCTCCAACGATGGGCGGAAATTCGTTTTAGCACCCCTGCAGCAAGATTCTGTTGCTGCCTTGAATGTAGAACTGGCTTCGTGCGATTGTCTCGGAGTCCCAGCACTTGCTCAGAGCGAATTGCCCATGGAAGAAGCCTGCTGTCCGCTTCCTATGGCCGGTTGTTGCGGCGCCGCAGGCGTCGGATACGGTGGCGGTGGAGGCGGAG
>JBJTAQ010000298.1:0-5678 GCA_046090945.1 Pirellula sp. | reverse complement strand
CCCTCGAATTGACGAATGTCCATTCTGGCGAATATTCCAAAGAGTCTGCAGAGATTCGAAAAGGTTATCACAAGACCCCTATGGGCGGTATCTGGAATTATAACCCTCTGAAATGACACCGCGGATACTCAGCGCAGCGCTTAGCCTGATTGTCTGTCTGTTGACAGGCTCGGGCTGCTCTACGCATGCCAAGCGAATTTCGCTGACACGATCCCTTTTCTACGAAGGCCAACTTGAAGCCTGTCGCGATCGGCTCGAAAAACTTCACAAAAGCAACCGTCAAGATCGTGATGTTACCAACCTAGATCTGGCCGTAGTCGATCTAATCGATGGCAGGTGCCAAGAAGCCGAATCGCGACTGAAGGACGTCCGAGACCGATTCGACCATCTCGAGCAGGAATCGATCGGCGAGAAAACGATTTCGATGTGGACCGACGATACGGCCCGATCCTACGCGGGAGAAGACTACGAGAAGATCTTGATCCGCGTTTATCTGGCCCTTGCAAGCCTCATGAGCGATGGTGTCGATGCCGAGAGCTATACGTTGCAGATCCAGGACAAACACGATGCAGTCATGCAACGCCTTTGGGGCGATCAGCCTGCGGATCAGAAATCGAACAAGTTTCGCGGTCTGCCGATCGGTTTCTATTTGCGAGGTTTGCTGCGTGAGCAAACGCGTATCGATTACGATGATGCTTTGCGCAGTTACACCCAGGTCGCTCAATTGTTACCCGCCGATGATTGGATTCGATGGGACATCGAGCGGGTCACCCAAGGCGTCCACTCTCAAAGCGGCTGTGGAGTGATCTATATTTTTGCCATGGTGGGACGGGGGCCTTATAAAGTCGAATCCGTAGAACAACCTACCAGCGATGCACTGCAGATGGCCGATCATATCATCTCAGCGGTAGGACCCTACAAGCTACCACCGACCATCGCCCCGATCAAGGTTCCCAAAGTCGTTGTTCCAGGCTCGGATATCGAATCGGTCCAAGTGGTAGTTCAGGGCCAAGCCGTCGGTTCGACCGTATCGATCGCCGATATCGATCAGTTGGCTCTCGAAACATCTCAAGCGGCCAGAAATCAACTGGTCGCACGCGCCGTTGCGAGGCGTGTGATCAAGAAAGCTACCGTCGCTGCAGTCAAACAGCAGACCTCCGCTAACAGCCTAACCTCCCTAGGCTTCGACGCCGCTGGGGTCGCTTGGGAGGCCCTCGAAAAAGCCGATACACGCTGTTGGGGATTGCTCCCAAAAAACATCCAGGTCTTGCGCATCGAGGTTCCCGCCGGAACGCACACGATCTCACTTGCTCCCCAAGCCTTTGGGTACACAGGCAGACCTATCGCTCAGCAGCAGGTCTCAGTGGTCGATGGGAGAAATACCTACGTCGTCGGATGGTTGCCAGACTCGTTCACGACGCCGCGAGTGCTGACATCGACGCCCTGATCTGCATCGCAGCCCACGTCTATTCGAGGCTCCAAACTCCATCGATGCATCGATAGGTTTTGCCCGTTGGATTGATGTCTCTGAGCACACTGGGCAAGCGTGCTTCGCGCACCGCATCGTAACACGTCAGCTTGCCAAACCTAAGCATACTTGCCGGGATTCCAACAGCCGTAAAACCAGGGTGACTCGTGGCCGGATAAGGTCCCCCGTGATTCATCGCTGGACTGACGGCAACCCCGGTCGGCATCTTGTCGTTGAGCAGTCGCCCGACTCGCTGCTGCATGGCGTCAGCAACCCGCCCGTAAATGCTCTCATCGGAACCTTGGGTGTCGCTGTAAATACATCCGGTCAAGTTCCCTTCCATGGATTCGATTACGCGAATCATCTGATCTAGTGAATCGCAGATAGCGATCAAAACGGCATTGCCAAAGGCCTCAGTTTGGAACACGTGCGAATCTTTTAGAAACTGATCGCCAGTGATTCGAAGAACTGTATTGGCAACTGCGCAACGAGACCCTTGCAGCTTGCTACCGCCAGTCAAGCACTCTGCGCCCGCGCGGGTTAAGACCCCTAAACTATGAATCAACGAGGATTCGACACCTTCAGAGAGCAATGTACCGGCCGGTGCCGACGTGTACTTGGACACAACTCCTTGGATGAAGGTTTCGGTTTTCGGACCTCTTAGCATCAGCAATAAACCTGGGTTGGTGCAGAACTGACCGGTTCCCATCAATCCGCTCGCGACGTATTCGTCGATAAGTTTATCGCAGCGTTCCTCGAGCGCCCCGGGAAGAAACACCACCGGATTGACGCTCGAAAGCTCTGCGTAGAAAGGTTTGCCAACACGATCGGCCACCGCTTTGAGCCGCAGACCAGCTGTTCGAGCTCCGGTGTAACCAACAGCACCCAAGCGTGGGTCGGCGACCAGTCGCTCGCCATCCTCGTGGGATGTTCGATAGATCAACTGGACCAAACCCTTTGGCATCCCCGTGGCCTGCATCGACTGCAAGACCAGTTGCCCAAAGCGCTCGGTAGTTGCCGGGTGAGACGAGTTGGCTTTGGCTATCACCGGATTACCTGCCGCAATAGCCGCCGCAAAATCACCACCGGAGATGCTGTTGAAGGCGAACGGAAAATTGTTCGGTCCAAACACCGCAACCGGCCCGAGCGCGATGTAGCACGAACGGATATTCGACTTGCGGTCGATAATCGGCATTCGCCAAGTCTCGTTGCGGGCTGCATCTGCCGCCAATCTTAATTGATTGACGGTCCTGGGTAGCTCGACATCGGCAAGCCTCGGCGACTTGGGGAGCCCGGTCTCTCGATTGGCGAGTGATACTAGCTCGTCTCGATCGGCCTCGATCCTGGATGCATAGTCTTCAAGAAATGAGGCTATCTTGGCAGGCTCCAAATTCCGACTGACCGCAAAGGCTCGGTGAGCAGCCTCCAGAACCGCATCGCAGGTGGCCCAGGAACTGATGGGGTAGTTCCGATCGATCGCCTCGAGGGTGCTGGGATCCTTGGAATGAAAAACCCCTGTAGCATTCTCCGCAATCCACTGTCCGTCCAAGAGTATGGGTTGAACCTTGGTTGTCGTACTCATCGTAATGGTTATCCTTGGACAATCGTGTTGGTTAGTGTTCCAATACCCGAGATCGTGATATCGACGATATCTCCGCGGTGAAGCGTGAAATTGCTATCGGGTACCACTCCTGTTCCGGTTAGCAAAAATGCACCTTGGTGCATGTCGTTGTCCCGCAATAGCCACTCGACAAGATCCTCGAACTGGCGGGCCATCTGAGCTACCGATGTCTTGCCCTCGAACACGATCGCTTCATCCCGATGGATCGCAAGCGATATTTCGATGCTTTGACGCTCGGGCATCTCGCTTGAAAGACTGATCCATGGCCCAAGTCCGCAGCATTGGTTGTAGAGTTTTGCTTGAGGTAGATACAGAGGGTTGTCTCCCTCGATGTCTCGGCTGCTCATATCGTTGCCAGCCGTATAGCCAACGATCTTGCCACTGCTGGAAATCACCAAGGCTAGTTCGGGCTCTGGAACGTTCCAGTGGGCGTCCTCGCGAATTCGCAACATCCCTAAATGTCCGCTGCATCGACCCGGCGTTGCCTTGAAAAAAATCTCGGGCCTAGCTGCCGTGTAGACGCGATCGTAGCAACTCGCCGCCGCCTCGCTCTCCTCCATCCGAGCCGTTTGCGACCGTTTGTAAGTCACACCGGCAGCCCAGACCTCTTGGTCGTCGATCGGCGGCAACCAATTGACCTGATCGAGCGGGATTCCCACTCCATCGGCAGGAAGCTCTTGAGCCAGAGCATTTAGATCCGGATGCGATAGCAACTGCGAAAGATTCGATAGTCCAGCAACCGCCAAATCCAAAGGGACAGCGACTGAAGCATTGCCCTTACGTAAATCCACCCGGGCAGCCTGCACCCCTTTTGCTGTCAGTATTCTTGCCAAAGCCATTGCGGTTTCATCCTGTTTGAATTGTTGCTACGTTTTGCGCATTATCGTCTTAAATGCGATCGATGACTAGAAGCCATCTGTCATTTCCTGCAGTGACAGTTTCTCTAAGATCACTGGGATAAATCGCTTGGGCGATTGCTTCCCGAGACGACTTGGTTGCTCGATGGATCCCAAACGAAAAACTCACCACTCGCGCAGCCGACCGAAATCAAAAGCTGTTGTTGGTCGTCGACTTCAACCGATACGGCTTGCATGCTCAGAGGCATCAATCGACGGTTGGTATCTTGCGGGTCGGTCAGCCGGAATCCCTCTTTCTCGTCGATGTAAAAATCGGTCTTCTTCTTTTTTTTCACCTCTTTCTTATCCTGTTTTTTATCTTCCTGCTTATCCTTGTCCTGCTCGTCGGGAACCTCTGTCTCCTCGCGTCTTACTCGAAACCGCTTGATCGAGTCCGAGTCGATGACGAAGAAGTCGTCGTTGTGAGCGACAAGCTTGTGGGTCTGTTGCGGAAAACCACCTCGCTTGGTTCGGGCGTTAGGCGTTGTTGCGTTCGGGTAAAAACGTATCAAACCAGCCTCGTCAAACGTCACTAGCCCACGATTCAACGCCACGATCGACGCGACTGTCCGCTCGTTATCCACAAAGCTCGATAGCATCGTGCCATCCTGGGCTTGAAACGACTTGCCCATGCGGTCCCGGGAAGAGGATAAAAGCGTCTTGCCATCGCGTGACCAATCCATACTGGTAACCGCCGATGCATGGGCGGCCATCCGCCATCGAACTCCATAAGTCAATGTGTCGATCACCACAATCGTTCCGTCGGCATTGCCGATTCCAATCAGTTCCCCGTTCGGGCTAACCGAGATATCCAGCGGCATATCGCGGCTAACCCAAGCCGTCCTGCGGGACTTGGGATTCGGATCGAGTTGCGATTCCTGGATCGGTACCGATTCCACATAACCGATCCGCCCAGGCTCTCCGGATGCAATCCACAACAAGGACTGTATCGGGTCAAAATAAAGATCGCTAATCGATCGACCCCGCGCGGCGATGCGACCAACCAATTCCATCCGATCGGACCAACGCCAAACGAGCACCTCATGGTACCCACTGGTGAATACGGTCTTGCTCCTACCATCGAGCGCAATGGCTTGGACTGTATGTGGCCGAGGATACTCTGCAAGCTTTGGTTCGCTCGGAATGTATACCGGCAAAAAAGACTCGATCGGCGCATCGATGCTGCCGTCGATCTTGGCACCGGTTGTACTCCAAGCTCGAAGATCTTCGACCTGCTCGGGTTCCAAGGAGTCGGAGTCTTTGGGCATCCGCAAGGCTGGGTCGCTGGTGGTGATCCGTTCCCAGAGTTCTCCAAGCCCCTGCGGGAAAGCGATGACGCGACCCGATTCGTCGGTAAGCGTTGGACCAATCACCGGACGCTTGGACTCTCCTGCAGTCAACATCAATGCAGGCGTGGACATCGAATACCCACCTTGGGCATCCTGAGCAGCATGGCAACCCACACAGCGATCGACCAAGATACTGGCAACACGACCCAGCCTCGGTTGCAGCGACTCCGGCGGGGTCGTCAGCAAACTCGAATCCAATACAGGTATGTCCTGCGCAAAAATCCGCGCAGCAGACAACAGTAAATGCATCGCTAAACAGTCAAGTACTAGTGATTTTAATGCTTTCATCTGTCCGATCATCGATCCGTCCGATCATACCAGCGAGTTGACCACCAACCCCGAAG